>JAPLGE010000168.1 GCA_026390315.1 Candidatus Bipolaricaulota bacterium | reverse complement strand
ATAAAACCCCCTTCTCGAAATGCGGTGATTGTACCCACACTGGAACAAACTGGAAGTTGCACCGGCGAGCGCAAGCCATGGAGTTGGCATCAGCAGGTCTCTTCCTCGCAACATCCCCGTGGCATCCGATCGTTCCTAGATGGGTGCTTGGCGTTGACTACAACTGTTTGTATCCTGCGTGGCTTCAGTGCCATAGGTGACTGAGGCGGATGGGAGTCGAAACCCGCAGGCAGCCGACTGCCACCTCTGCTCGGAGATCCTCAGCGTTGCAGGATTCGAGGGACGTAGCCCCGTTGCCTGCAGCCAAGGCTCGCCGGGCACTCGGGACCGACGCCGAAATGCTAACTGCGCCTCTCGATTCTCGAACCTCAGCCGCATGGTGATGACCCCTCGCTCGTCAGCGCAGGCGAGCGGGACCGACCTGCTGTGAGGCCAGTAGACCATGCGGGCATGGATGGGCTTTCGCGTCGACCAGCGCGGCGCCAGAGCTCCGCCTGAGTCGGGCGACGCGGCCCGTGCCCCACAGGTGCGCGCCGGTGTTCTCGGCAGAGACTCCGCATCGTCTCGCGCTACCCCCGCCAGACGGCCTCGTAGTCGTGGCCCGGCGCGTTCGTCAGGCGCCGTACCTTCGTGCCGTCGAGGCTCGTGGCGTAGACGTCGAGCTCCCGTCCGTCGCGGTTCGAGGAGAAGAGGAGTTCCGTGCCGTCCGCCGACCAGGTCGGCAGCCAGTCGTGCGCCGGGTTCGTTGTGACGCGCGTCACGTTCCAGCCGTCCGCGTCCGTCACGTAGAGCTTTGAGACGCAGTTCGGGAAGCAGGCGACCGGGCGCGGGTCGTCGCGGTCCGACTCAAAGACGATCCGCGTCCCGTCGGGGGACCACGATCCACACCGCGACCTCGTTCGAAAGGCTGTCGATCGAGAGATCCAGATCGCGCTCGACGCCATCGCTCTTCTCGCGTCTGCCTCGTGCTCCACCCAAGAATGGGGATTCGCCCCTATAGGACGGGCACAGACCCAGCGGCAAGGAGCCGAGCAGCTCGACATCGTCAGCGTCCACAAGGACGGCCAGGTCTCTCGCATGTCAAGAGTAAAGACCTGACGCCACATGCCCGAATTCGCCGTTCCGGTGCCTCTTCTTCATCAACATGGAACAGAACTACTCGCTCAACACCGATGGCTACGTCTACGCACTGGGAATCGGGACGGGATGGTCCTGGGCGGGGACCGTCCATCTCACGCGCGTTCCCAAGGACCGCATCCTCGACTACGCGGCCTACACCTACTTCGCAGGCAGAAACGACGACGGCACGCCCCGCTGGTCGAGAGAAGAGCGGGAGGCCGCTGCGCTTCCCGGTGTC
The DNA here is from genome assembly GCA_026390315.1 of Candidatus Bipolaricaulota bacterium. Classification (GTDB taxonomy): domain Bacteria; phylum Bipolaricaulota; class Bipolaricaulia; order UBA7950; family UBA9294; genus JAPLGE01. The sequence goes on along the minus strand of JAPLGE010000168.1, from coordinate 435 downwards.
CGAGCGAGCGAACAGGGCTCGGCCATGTTCCACCCCGGGATCGGCCGCTAGCTCTTCCTCACGAATCGAGCTCTCTACGACGCGCCCGAGCCGTGGGGCCCATGGACCTACGCGGGATCGTGGGGCGGCGCCTCCGCTCCGGTGGAATGGCAGGGTGGCTACCAGCCCGGCATCATCAGCAAGGACACCGGGCCGAACTCGTTCTGGTTCACCCTCGCCGGCCAGAACGCGGCACCCAAGATCGACTACTGCCTCAACCTCGGCCACATGGTGATGACCCTGCGCTGACCCAGCGAGAGCGAAGAGGTCTGCCCTCCTGCGGGATTCCACCCACACGGCGCCGATTGTCCCACTCCGGAGTCATCCGGCGTCCGCCGGCAGCTTGACCCGCGTGTGGTGACAGGTCAAACAGTGCATCAAGACTGCCCTTTACCT
>JAPLGE010000063.1 GCA_026390315.1 Candidatus Bipolaricaulota bacterium | reverse complement strand
CCCGCGTTCGCCGTCCGCACCACCGCGGCGATGAAGAAGCCGAAGGCAAGGAAGGTCACGGCACTCAAGACGAGGAAGAGGACCGGAACGAGCTCCGCGAAGAGCACCTTCGCCCCGAAGGCGTAGCGGCCGATGACCAGGAGCAGAAAGAACTGGCAGACGCACAGGCCGAGGTGCCCAAGCGAGAAGCCGGCGAGGTACTGCCGCACCTCAAGCGGTGTAACCCAGTACCGCTGCAGGATCTTGCGATCGCGCGCGAAGAGGACCGACCCCGGAACGCCGAAGAGCCCGCTGAGGAAGAACCCCATCAGGATCACGCCCGGAAGGAGGAAGTCGACGTAGGCGATCTCGGTTGCGCCCACCCCGACCCAGCGCGTCTCGGTCGGCACGCTCGCGGCCGTCTGGAACCGGCCGGACTCAGCGAGGATTCGTTGGTCCACGCCGGCGAGGACCTGCTCGACGATCGACGCGGCGATCTCCGAGGCGTCGCTCCCCTTCGTGTAGTACACGAGGACCCGGCCGCCGGTCGATCCGCTCGAGCTGGCTGCCGACCCCCCGGCGCGCCCGAGAATCCCCTCGTTGAACCCATCGGGGAGGACGACGACGACCGCCCGCCGGCCGATCCGGAGGGCCTTCTCTTCTCGGACGAGAAACGCCTGGGAATCCTCTCCCGACGCGGGGCGATGCAGGGTGAACAGAGGCTGCTTTCCGGGCGCGGGAGGCTTCCCCGTCTCCTCGAACGCCCTCTCCACGATCGCCGCGAAGTCGACCGACGCAGAGGACGGCTTGGCCAAGTTGACGAGGGTGAGGTCGAAGTTCATCTCACCCTCTTTCCCAATGCTCCCGACGACCGAGGCGAGAAGGGCAAGGATGAAGACCGGGAAGATGACGAACCAGAAGAGCGTCTCCCGCTCGCGCAACGCCGTGACGAGTTGCACTCGCGCGACCCAGAGGATGCCCTTCACTCTCGTAGCCTCCTCCCGGTCAGGGCGAGGAAGACGTCCTCCAGGTTCGGCTGGCGGACCGCCATGTTCGCGAGGGGAATCCCTCGCTCCCTCGACCAGGCGAGAAGCCCCTCCATCGTCCCGACGAGGTCGTTCGTCTGCAAGGTCACGACCTCTCCGTCCGTCCGCGCGCCCTGGCCGAACGTCTTCAGGTTATCGACGTCTCCCGGATCGAGGTGGTCGGCGACGAACTCTACGATCGTCTCCCGACCCAAGCCGGCGGCGAGTTGGCGCGGCGAGCCCTCGGCGATGATCTTCCCCAGGTCCATGATGCAGATGTGGTCGGACAGGGCCTCCGCCTCTTCCATGTAGTGCGTGGTGAGGATGATCGTCTTCCCGCGCTCCTTGAGCCCCGCGACGATCGACCACATGTTCCGCCGCGCCTGCGGGTCCAACCCGGTCGTCGGCTCGTCCAGGAAGACGAGCTCCGGATCGTTGATCAGGGCGACAGCGACCGCCAGACGCTGTCTCTGCCCGCCGGAGAGCGTCCGGACCATCGCCTTGGCCTTGTCCTGGAGTGCGACGCGCGTGAGGATCTCGTCGACGGATACCGCCCTGCGGAAGAAGGAGGCGAACAGGGCGATTACTTCCTTCACCCGGAGGTAGGGCTCGAAGTTCGCGTCCTGGAGGAGGACCCCCATCCGCTCTTTGACGGCTCGGGTCACCCGCCGCAGCTTCGCTCCGAAGACCTCGATCTCGCCTCGGTCGGGCTCCCGTATCCCCTCGAGGATCTCCAGGGTCGTCGTCTTCCCCGCGCCGTTGGGGCCGAGGATGGTGAAGACCGAGGCACGCGGGACGGAGAAGGAGATTCCGTCCACAGCGCGAACCGCGCCGTAGTGCTTCTCGAGCCCCGTCACCCGCATCAGGATGGAACTCGCGTCTTGCATGGTTCGTCTCCTCCTCGTGGTATCCTAGGCGGCCGCCCGTCCGGCGGCAAACGCGCCGGACCTAGGGTCAGCCTGCCGGCTCGGGGGTCGCGGGCGGCTCGGCCGTTCCGGTGAACTGGATGCGGTGCAAGGCGGCGTAAAGCCCGCCGCGGTTGAGGAGCTCTTCGTGCGTCCCCTCCTCGACGACCTTCCCCTTGTGCAGAACAACGATCTGGTCGGCCTCGCGGATGGTCGACAGGCGGTGCGCGATCACGATCGACGTTCGTCCCTGCATGATCTTCCGAAGCGAGTTCTGAATGAGGCTTTCGGTGTGGGAGTCGATGCTCGCGGTCGCCTCGTCGAGGACGAGCACCTGCGGGTCGAACGCCACGGCGCGGGCGAAGGCGAGGAGCTGGCGCTCGCCCAAAGACAGGGTGACGCCCCGCTCCTTCACCTCGGTCCGGTACCCCGCGGGCAGCGACTCGGCGAAGTCCGCGCTCACGAAGCGCGCCGCCTCAATCGCCTGGTCTTCCGAGATCTCCGAGCGCAGGCGGATGTTGGACAGGATGTCGCCTGAGAAAAGGAAGACGTCCTGCAGCACGACCGCCATGCGCGAGCGCAGGAACTCGAGGTCAAGCTCCTCGATGGGGACGCCGTCGAGAAGGATCTGGCCCTTCTGGATCGGGTACATGCGCAGGAGAAGCCGGATGATCGTGGTCTTCCCCGAGCCGGTCGGGCCGACGATCGCCACGCGTTCCCCCGGCGCGGCCTTGAGCGAGACGCCCTTCAGGATCCACTCCCCCTCGTTGTAGGCGAACCAGACGTCCTTGAACTCGATCTCGCCCCGGAACGGCTCGAGGACCTTTCCCTGGCCCCGATCCTCCTCCTTCTCGTCCAGGACGAGGAAGATCCGCTCGGAAGAGGCCATGGCCCCCTGAAGGATGTTGTAGCCTTCGGAGAGCTCCAGGATCGGCTCGAAGAGCATCCTCACGTACTGGATGAACGCAGTGAGCGCCCCGAGGGAGAGGCTCCCGCGCAGCACATTCAGCCCCCCGTACCAGACGACCAAAGCGACGGCGAAGGAGCTCAAGAAGCCCATCAGCGGCCGGAAGACCGCGAAGGTTAGCAGCTGCCTCATGTCCGCGGAGTACTTGCTCCGGTTGATCCGGGCGAAGCGCTCGTTCGCCGCGAGCTCCTGGACGAAGACCTGAATGATCCTCATCCCCGAGAACGACTCCTGCAGGTACGCGTTCATGCGGGCGATCTGTCGCCGCACCTCGCGATACGCCGCCCGCACGCGGTTCCGGAATTGGACCGCGGCGATCACGATGAGCGGGAAGAGGACGAGAATGGCGAGCGCCAAGCGCCACTCGAGGCGGAACATGACCAACAGGACGCCGACGATCAAGAAGGCGTCGCGGAAGAGGTTCACGAGCATCGAGGTGTACATCTCGTTGATCGCCTCGACGTCGTTCGCCACGCGGGTGACGAGCCGCCCCACGGGGGTCCGGTCGAAGTAGCCGACGGGGAGCCGAAGCATGTGGCGGAAGATCTCCCGCCGCATGTCGTACATCACCCTCTGGCCGGTGTACTGGAGGATGTACACCTGGCCGACACCCAGCAGGAAGCGCGCGACGAGCCCGGCCGCGAACAGAAGGGCGAGTTGCCCAAGCCCGGCGAGCGCGCCGCCGCGCACGACCGTCTTCTCGTCGCTCGGCATGCCTTGAACCGCGGCCCCGTCCGCCATGTACCCGCCCAGAACCGCGGTGAACCGCCCGGTGTCCGCGGCGGCCACGGCCGCAGCCTTCGATCCGGACGCGACGAACACGTACCGCTCGCTCGAGAGGGCCCCGGCCGTCTCCCAGCTCCGCCGCGTTTCGGGATCGACCTTCTCCAGGTCCACCAGGTACCGCCCCTCTCCGAGCGGGATCGGGCCCCCTTCGGTCGGACTCGCCGCGACCGTCACGACGGCGTGCGAGAGCGTCAGGTCGCGGTCGATCGCGAGCTTCGTCAGGTAGGGAAGGCCGATCTGAATGACGGTGAGGCCGAGGATGAAGACGACGGAGAGGAGGAACAGAAGGCGGTAGGGAACGAGGAACCGCAAGAGCCTCCGCATGAGGCGGCGGTCGAACGCCTTGCCGAGGATCTCGTCGTCGTGGAGCGGCTCGCTCACTGGACGCTCACCCACCCTTCCAGCTGCTGCAGCCCCCACAGGCGGCGGTAGATCCCGTCCCGAGCAGCGAGTTCGCCGTGGGTTCCTGTCTCAACGATCCGTCCCTGGTCGAGGACGATGATTCGATCGGCCTGCATCACGGCCGAGATGCGGTGGGCGATGACGAGGCAGGTCCGTCCGCGGAAGAACTCCCGCAGGTTCCCGAGCACGAACGCCTCTTTCTCCGCGTCGACGGCCGAGAGCGGGTCGTCCAGGATGAGAATCTGGGGATCAAGCAGGAGGGCACGCGCGATCGCGACCCGCTGCTGCTGCCCGCCGGAGAGGGCAAGCCCTCGCTCGCCGACGACCGTGTCGTAGCCCTGGGAAAAGGCGGCGATCTCGTCGTGGATTCCCGCGAGGCGAGCGGCCTCAATCACCGCTTCCTCTGAGGCGTCCGGGCTCCCGAAGGCGATGTTCTCTTTGATCGACGCCGAGAAGAGAAACGGATCCTGCGGCACGAACCCAATCGCGCGGCGGATCTCCGCGAGGTCGAGGTCGCGGACGTCGGTCCCCCCGATGAAGAGCGTGCGCGGCGGCGGGTCGAGGAGGCGCGGGATGAGGTGGGCGAGGGTGCTCTTCCCCGCCCCGGTCAACCCGACCACGCCCAGCGTCGTTCCCTCCTCCACGGTGAGGTTCAACCCGCGGAGCGCCGGCGCGTCTCCGTCGTCGCCCCGCCCGGGATAGGAGAAGGTGAGGTCGCGGATCTCAATCCGAGTGCCGCGAAGCGGCCGGGAGACCGGGGGATTGGCGATCTCGGGAGGGGTGGCGAGCAGGCGGTTGATCCGCGCAAGCGAGGCGGTCCCGCGCTGGAGCACGTTCACCGCCATCCCGACGGAAAGCATCGGCCAGGTGAGCATCATCAGGTACTGAAAGAAGGCGACCAGGTCGCCGAGAGAGAGGGAGCCGAAGACCACGCCGCGGCCGCCGGCCCAAAGGATGATCGCGAGCGAAGCCCCGCCCATCAGCTCGATCAGCGGGTGGAACAGACCCGACACGCGCACCAGAGACATGTTCCGGTCCATGAGGAGCCGGTTCGTGTCCAGGAAGTCCCGGCGTGTCCCCTCTTCCTGCACGAAGGCCTTGAGGACGCGGATTCCGGAGATGTTCTCCCGCACCTTCTCCATCAGTTGCGAGAACCCTTCCTGGACCCTCTCGAAGCGCCGGTGGATCACCCGGCCGAAGATCGCCATGAACAGGGTCAGGGCGGGAAGCGGGAGGACCGCGTACAGGGTCAGCTTCGGATCGATCGCGACCATGATCCCGAGCGCCACGGGGATCATGAACAGCGGGTCGGCGAGGGTGAGCAGGCCGAACCCGCAGGCCCGGGTGACGGCGTCGATGTCGTTCGTGGCGTGCGCCATTAGGTCGCCGGTCTTGTGCTCGTGGTAGAAGGACGGGGGGAGCGCGAGGAGGTGCCCGTAGAGCTTCGCCCGCAGGTCGCGCTCGATGCGACGGGACGTTCCGATGAAGAAGTAGCGCCAGAAGAAGCGGAAGACCATGACCACGATGGCCAGGGCCACGATGTAGCCCCCAATCTGAAGGAGTCCGCCCTCCCCCCGCGTGAGGCGGTCGATCGCCTCCTTGATCAGTAAGGGAACGACGAGCTCGGCGCCGTCACGATGAAGAGCGCCACGAAGCCGGCGATCACTCGCCCCCGGTAGCGCCACAGCCAGGTCCTCAGGCGATCCATAGAGCGAGATGCTACTCCAAAGCCCCGCCTGAATCCGCGTCTTCTCACAAGAGCGCCACGGGCGGCTCGCCCGGCCGCCGACCGGGACGAAGCGGGCGTCGCTCGCCGGCCGCCTCCTGAGCGCCGGACGCAGGAATCGAGCTTCCTTTTGGTGCCCGCGAGGAGGGTCGGTATAATCGCGCGAAACAGGTTGCCGGATAAGGAGGAGCTTCATGCCGTGGGCTCGCCGCCTTGCGCTTTCTCTCTTGATCCTGTGTGCCTCCCTCCCCTGTCTCGGAGGGAGCGATCCTCTTTCCAAGCTGCGCTTCAGCCTCCCCCCTCTCATGGGATCCCTGCCCACCGCCTTCGCCGCCCGCTGGGGGCTGTTCGAGGCGCACGGAGTGAGCGTTGAGCTCGTTGCCCTGAACGACGACACGGCCCGCCAGCAAGCGTTCGTCTCACGCGAGATCGACGGGATGATCTGCGACGTGACGACCGCCATCCGGCTGTCGACGACCGGAACGGACGTCGTCATCACGAGCACGGCCTACGAGCCGCCGCAAACCGGGAGCCTGGCCATCCTGACAACGACCTGCATGGCGGCAGCCAAGGGGATCACGTCCCTCGACGCCCTCCTCTCGTCGTCTCCGCCGTTCCGGCCATCCCCGATCACCTTCACCACCGAGAGCGACCTCGAGTTTCACGTCGACGCGCTCCTCGAGAGTCTAGGCTACAAGGTCGACCCGAAGACGATGTACGTCCACTCGAACCACATGCCGAACCTGGCCGCCCGCTTGGCGATCGGGGGAGTGGAGGCGGCCGTCCTCCCAGACCCGTATATCACCTACATGAGCTACGTCCCGCCGGAGGTCACGTTCGGCTGCCAGCTCGTCCACCTGTGGGACTTCTCCGGCCCCCTCCTCCCCTCGGTGATCGTCTTCCGGAAGGAGGTCCTTGAAAGGAACGGGACGGCGATCGGCGCGTTCTACGCGGCCCTCCGAGAGGCGATCGACCGGCTGAACGTGATGGGGCAGGAGGAGATGATCAACGAGGGGGTGGACGTCGTCCTCTCCCTCGACTTCTTCCCCGGCGTCACCCGCGCGTCGATCCCCCCTGGCGTGCTCGAACACATCGCGGTCCCTCAGTTCACCCAACCCGGACCGCTCGACCCAGGCCAGTACGGCGCCGTCCTCGATTGGATGAACAAGAAGCACTACACCTGGAAGCGCCCGGAGTACGCCTCGCTGACCACCAGCCGCTACCTGCAATGATCCAGGTCTCCGATCTCGTGGTCCGCTACGGGCAAGGAAAGGGGGCCGTGGAGGCCGTTCGCGACGTCTCCTTCTCCGTCGAACCCGGGAAGACGCTCGTCCTCGTCGGCCCGTCCGGATGTGGAAAGACGACGATCCTCTTCGCCCTCGCCGGGCTCCTCCAGGCCTCCGAAGGGGCGATCTCGATCGCCGGGACCCCGGTCGCCGGGACGCGCCGGGACGTCGCCCTCATCCTGCAGAATGCCGGGCTCCTCCCGTGGAAGACCGTCTGGCAGAATGCGAACCTGAGCCTCCTCCTCTCCGGGGAGTACCGCCGGAAGAACGCCTCCGAGGTCCTGGAGAAGCTCGGACTGGACCAGGTGAAGAATCGCTATCCCTCCGAGCTCTCCGAGGGGATGAAGCGACGGGTCGGGGTTGCACGCGCCCTCTCCACCTCCCCAACCGTGATGCTGATGGACGAGCCGATGGCCTCCCTGGACACCCTGACCAAGGAGAGCGTCCAGGACCTCATCCTGTCCCTCTGGCAGGAACTGCGGTTCTCGATCGTCCTTGTGACGCACGACATCGAGGAAGCGGCCTTCCTCGGTCAGGAGATCCTTGTCCTCACCGAGCGGCCCGCCCGGATCAAGGCGCGTGTCGAGAATCCGGGGATGGGGAGCGTGGCGTACCGCTGGTCGGACCGGTTCTTCGCGACGACCGCCGCCCTGCGCGAGGCGCTCGAGAAGTGACCGGGGGAGACGGCCGATGAACAGGAACGGAACAGGAAGCACGAACGGGGGCGGGCGGATGCCCCGCCTTCGCCAGTCGTGGAACGAGCTCACCGACCGGCGCGGCGTCCAGCCGACGATCGCCTACGCCGTGAGCCTCCTCCTCCTCCTCGCCCTGTGGGAGATTGCGAGCCTCGTCGTGCGCGCCGTC
>JAPLGE010000107.1 GCA_026390315.1 Candidatus Bipolaricaulota bacterium | reverse complement strand
CCGAGCGCGATCGAGGAGAAGGCGAGCGGTTCCCCAGAAGAGCAGGTCGTTACGCTGGCGCGCGCCAAGGCACACGACGTGGCGAGAAAACACCCAGGAATCGTGATCGGAGCGGACACGGTCGTCCTTCTCGGCGGGGAGATCCTCGGGAAACCGCGCTCGCGGGAGGACGCGCGGTCGATGCTTGAGCGCCTCAGCGGGCGGGAGCACGCCGTTCTCACCGGCCTCCACGTCTTCTCGACCGGGGACCGGAAAGAGGCAGAGGCTTGCGAGCGCACGGCGGTCCGCTTTCGAGCGCTCTCGGGCGAGGAGATCACGGCCTACCTCGACTCCGGCGAGTATGCGGACAAGGCGGGCGGCTACGCGATTCAAGGCCGGGGCGCGATCCTGGTCGAGGGGATCACGGGGGACTACTCGAACGTGATGGGGCTTCCCCTCACTCGGCTCTACCTTCTCCTCAAGGGACTGGGGGTCCCGTTGTGAGGGGGGCGACGATTCCCTAGAATACGAGCTTGTCGACGACTCCGGCGTCGACCAAGGAGCATGAGAAGATGGAAAAGGGAAAGAAGCTCTCGATCCTCGACCTTCGCGCGATGAAGGAGAAGAAGGAGAAGATCGCCTGGCTCACGTCCTACGACTTCCCCACGGCGCAGTTCGCCGAGGCGGCGGGGATGGAGATGATCCTCGTCGGCGATTCTCTCGGGATGTGCGTCTACGGCTACGAAGGGACGGTCCCGGTGACGATGGAGCAGTGCCTCGTGCACTCTGAGGCCGTGCGCCGCGGCGCGCCGAACACCTTCGTCGTGGGGGACATGCCCTTCATGAGCTACCAGCGAAGCGACGAGGACGCCGTGTGGAACGCCGGCCGGTTCCTCAAGGAGGCGGGAGTCGACGCGATCAAGCTCGAGGGCGGGAAGCGCGTCATCTCGCGCATCCGCGCGATCCTCGACGCCGGGATCGTCGTCTGCGGCCACATCGGACTCACCCCGCAGAGCTCGGGCCAGCTCGGCGGACACAAGGCCCAGGGACGGACGCTCGACTCGGCCAAGCTCCTCGTCGAGGATGCTCTGGCCATCGAAGGGGCCGGGGCGCACCTCCTCCTTCTCGAAGCGGTCCCGCCGGAGGTCGCCGGGTTCATCGCGAAGAGACTCAAGATCCCCGTGTTTTCCATCGGGGCGGGCCCCTATTGCGACGGACAGCTCCTCATCGTGTCCGACTTGATTGGCCAGTTCCAGGCGTTCACGCCGAAGTTCGTGAAGCGCTACGCGAACGTGGCGGAGGTGGTCACGAACGCGATGAAGGATTACGTCAAGGACGTGAAGGCAGGAGCCTTCCCGGCCGACGAGCACTGCTACCACATGGTGAAGGGAGAGGACTCGAAGTTCGAGGAGTTCGTCCGGACGCTCAAGTAGCCCGAGGCGCCGGGCCGCCCGCCCGGTTCGACCGACCGAAGAGGAGGATGCTCCATGACCGACTTGCGCCACCGCCTGAAGATCGACCCCAAGCGACTCGACGAACTGAACGCGCTCCTGCTTGACCCGAAGAACGACCTTGTGAACCGGCTTCTCGACGTCGTGAAGCGACACGGCGGGCCGGAGGCAATCAACGAGAAGGCCGCTCGAGCGTGCGAGCTTCCGAACCTCTTCCGGCGTCTCCAGGAGATCCGCTCGCCCTACCTCGCCGACCTCGAGTGGCTCACGCGCGAGCGGGACCGAGGCGCGTTCGTCTCGGTCGCCGACTTCCGGAAGAACGTCGTCGGTAAGAAGGCCGACTCGGCGCGGTTCGATGAGAGCTCGCCCGTGACCCTCGAGATCAGCGCCCTCCAGTTCTTTCCCTGGCTCATCGCCGAAGCCAGACAGGCGATCGCGAAGAGTGAGCTCATGCCGGGGCGCTTCATCCGTGTCCGGAACATGAAGGAGCAGTCGGAGGATCAGGGCGACACCCTCGCCGTCGCCGCGGCGATGGAGATCGTGGGGTCAAGCTACGTCGAGACCCTGGACACCCGCGGGACCGACGGCTCGAACGTCCACCTCGGCGGCCCCTCCACGATCACCGGCTACTTCGGCGGGGTCGGCCAGCCGAACGACCACGCGCTCCTCTGGCTCGACGAGTTCCTCCGCTACTACACGACCTACGGGATTAGGCAGGTCCTGAACGTCAACTCCGGCACGGTCCTCCTCGGCTACCTCCTCCACAAGCTCGGAGTCGACATCGAGTTCAAGATCTCGGTCTTCATGGGGAACGACAACCCCTACGCCGCTCTGTGGACGTTGCTCGCGGCGCGCCTCTTCTCCCGTGAGGACGGGACGACCTCGCTCATCGGGTTCAACTGGTCCACGTCCGTCACAAACGAGACGATCGTGGAGGCGTCGCGGGTCCGCACGGCCCTGGGCCTCGAGGACTGCGTTCGCTTCGAGCACCACATCCCCGAGACCTACACGTCGATCGTGGTGCAGCCCTCCGACCGGCC
>JAPLGE010000076.1 GCA_026390315.1 Candidatus Bipolaricaulota bacterium | reverse complement strand
CCTCGTTCTCCGTCAGCCGCCGCCTCTCCCCCGTCGCGAGGCTCTGGGTGTAGATCTCGAACCCCTTGGTCCCGGGAGAAGCAAAGGCGATCGTCGTTCCGTCCGGCGAGAGCGCCGGCTGCCAGTTCCCAAGCGGCGGCTCCTTGGAGCCAAACGAGCAACCCGCCACGAGCAACCCGAGCCCCACGATACATCCCAGGACAGCGATCCGCTTCACCCCACTCTCCTTTGTGCGTCTCACGTGGCCTGCTTCTCCCAGCGCGCCGCAGTCTCGCCGGTCGGCTCCACGAACAACATGCGCCCCGCCTCCGTCTGCAGCGCGCTCTTGACCGTCGCCCGGATGGTCCGCCCGATGTGGCGGCGCCCGTTCTCCACGACCACCATGGTGCCGTCGTCCAGGTATCCGACCCCTTGCCCGATCTCCTCCCCCCGGTCGATGACCTCAACCGAGAGTTCCTCGCCGGGGATGAACCGCGGCTTCACCGCGTTCGCGAGCTCGTTCACGTTCAGAATCTTAACCCCTTCCACCTGCGCGACGCGGTTCAAGTTGTAGTCGATCGTGACGAGAACCGCTCCCTGCTCCTTGGCCATGCGGAGGAGCTTTCGGTCCACCTCCTTGATGTCCAGGTAGTCGGTAGAGGAGACGCGGATCTCCACGTGCTCGTCCTGCATCAGCTCGCGGAGAACCTCCAAGCCCCGCCGGCCCTTCCTCCGGCGCAGGCTGTTCGGCGAGTCGGCGACGCTCTGCAGCTCCGCCAGGATGAACTCCGGCACGAGGATCTCTCCTTCCAGGAACCCAGTCCGCAAGAGGTCTCCGATCCGCCCATCGATGATCACGCTCGTGTCCAGGACCTTCCGCAGCGAGGTCCCCCTTCTGCGAGAGGAGGGACCGCCCTTCCCGCCCACCCGCACCGAGGAGAGAAGCGGCTCCTTGAGGACACTGCCGACGGAAAGCCCCGCGACGAGCCCTCCGCCCAGGAGACACCCCTCGACCACGCGGACGGCCGTGCCTTGAGAGAAAGCCAATCCGACCGCGGCCGCCGGCACCGCCCCCACGAGCGCCCCTCCCGCGACCAGCACGAGCATGTTGACCAGACGCGTCTCCGCGCCTTCCCCCGCGAGTCCCTCGGCGAGCCTTCGCCAGCCGAGCCGCGCGAGACCGCCGACGAGGCCTCCGGCGATCGCCCCTCCCATGAGGTTGGTCGCCCACGCGGGGAACGGGCCGAGCGGAGGGATAAACCCGTGCCGAACGGCGATCGCTGCCGTCGTCGCGATGAGGATCGGGAATAGCGTGTACCAGTAAGTCATTTCGCCTCCGTTAGACCGGCGGAGCCGCTTCTACGTCTCCCCATTTAGTTCGTTCAACGTTGATTATATACGCGCTTGACTCGGGTGCAAGATTCTGCTATTGTATACGGCACAATCGGCTTGTCGAGTGGCGAACGAGGGTGAAGGGGGAGCGGTGAGCGTGGACTGGACCGTGCGCGAGATCCTCAATTGGACGCGCGGGTACCTCCAGGGCGGCGGAATCGGACAACCGAGACTGGAAGCGGAGATTCTTCTTGCACACTCCCTGAACGTCGATCGGCTGCACCTGTACCTCTCGCCCGACAAGTCGCTGACCGAAGAGGAGCGTGAGCGGTTCCGGGCGGCGATCCAGAAGCGCCGCGCGGGAGTCCCTCTTCAGCATCTGATCGGCGAGGTCGGGTTCTTCGGCCTGCGCTTCCGCGTGGGAGCCGGAGCGCTCGTGCCCCGTCCGGAGACCGAGGAGCTCGTCGAGCGCGCCCTCGCCCTCGCCCCAAGAGAGCGGAAGATCCGCTGCCTCGATCTGGGAACGGGCGCGGGCGTCATCGCGGTCTCCCTCGCCAAGTTCCTTCCCAACGCTTCGGTCACCGCGGTCGATCTCTCGAGCGAGGCGCTCGAGCTCGCGCGCGAGAACGCTCGGTCAAACGGGGTCAGCGACCGCATCACGTTTCGAGAGAGCGACTGGCTCCGCGCGGTTGAGGGGCGCTACGACCTCGTCGTGTCCAACCCCCCCTACGTGCCGGAGGAGGAGATCGGCCGACTCGCGGTCGAGGTGCGCGACCACGAGCCGCGCCTGGCGATCAACGGAGGAAAAGGCGGGATGGAACGGATCGAAGCCCTGACCCGCGATCTGGGCGCTCACCTTCACTCCGGCGCCGCAGTCCTTCTCGAGATCGGTGAGGGACAAGGCGACGCGGTCGCCGCGCTCCTCCGCCAGGCGGGCCTCACCGAGGTCCGCGTGGAGACCGACCTCTCCGGAAGACAGAGGTTCGTGATCGGCCGATGTCTTTGATGATCCAGGTCTCCGAGCTCCACTTCACGACGGACGACGGGATCAAGGTGCTGGAGGACATCCACCTCCGGCTCGAGCGTGGGGAGATGGCCTTTCTCGTTGGGCCGGCCGCAGCGGGGAAGTCTGTTCTCCTCAGGCTTCTTGCCGCGCAGATCCCGCCCCAGAGCGGGCAGATCCTCGTCCTCGGCCGCAACATCGCCCGCCTCAGCCGCCTGAAGGCCGCCGGACTGAAGCGGCGGATCGGCTTCGTCGCGCAAGGCTTCGCGCCTCTTCCTCACAGGACCGTCTTGCAGAACGTGACGTTCCGTCTGCGCGCCCGCGGGGATTTCCGTGAGCAGGCCGAGGAGAAGGCCCTCTCCGCCCTGGAGCGGGTCGGCCTCACCCCGCAACTCGGCCTCCTCGCCGCCAAGCTCGAGCCGGTGGCTCGGGCGAAACTTGGGCTCGCCCTCGCCGTCTCCGACGACCCTCTTCTCATCCTGTACGACGACCCCTTCGCCGGACTCGCGGAAGAAGGGGCGAGAGAGGTGTACGCCACGCTCTCGCGCATCCAGTCGAGCGGACTCACGGCGCTCGTCGCGGCCCGCTCCCCACTGCCGGACGGGGCCCAGCGTCACCGCGTCATCTGGCTAGCGGACGGGAAGGTGACCAAGGCGTGACGGGCTTCTTCTTCGTCCTCGGGGAGCTCATTCGCGCGCTTCGGCAGAAGGGCGGCGGCTTCATCTTCCTTGCCATCCTCTTCGTCTTCCTCTTCCTCGCGGTCTTCTCCGGCCTCTTCCTCGTCGGGGGCCCCGGTCAGGGGACGGACGCGCCGCGGCCGCTCGGAGGCAAGATCCTCGTCCACCTGACCCCGGGCCTCTCTCCCCAGGCGATCCAGGCCCTGTACATCCAGCTCCTGGAAGAGCGCGAGGCCGAGCGCGTTAACGTCCTGGCCGGAGACGCCCTCGCCCCGGGCGGGGCGACCCTCCAGGTTCAGGCGACGAGCCCAGCGGCCGGCCGAACGTTGGTCGAGAAGCTGAAGACGACTCCGGGGATCGCCTCCGTGGACTACGCCTCGGCGAAGAGAGGGTTGTCCCTTCCCGTTTCCTCGTCACTCCGGCTCGGGCTTCTGCTGGGCCTCGCCGCGAGCGCGGTCGGGAGCCTCTTCTTCGCTCGGCTCGGATTCAGAGGACTCCTCGGGGCCTTTGCCGAGGAGATCAAGCTCATGCGGGTCTCGGGCCTTTCCGAGGCGATGATCCTGGGACCGATCGTCGTGGCGGGAGTGCTCTTCGGACTCACGGGAAGCCTCTTTCTCATCGCCGCCGTGAACCTCGCCCACGTCGGCCTCGCCGCTCACCCGCAGGCCGTGCCGCCTCTCGTCGCCGGGATCCTCGAGGCCACGCGCGTGCAGGCCGTGAGCCTCTTATCGGTCCCTCTGGGGTTCCTCATGGGCGCGCTCTTCGGAGCCCTGGGCGCGAGCCTGGCCGGCTCGCGCGAGCTGCAGCCCTGAATCACTCGTAGCGCAGGGCGTCCACCGGCGGGAGCTTCGCCGCCCGCCGCGCGGGGCGAAGCCCCGCGACCGCTCCGAGCAGGAACGAGAAGAACAGGGTCCCCACGATCAGGCCCGGGCTGACGACGGTTGCCAGCGGGACCTTGAAGAAGATGGGAAGCAAGATCCCCGCGAGCGCGGACAGCCCCAGGCCGAGGACAACCCCGATCGCTCCCCCGACGAAGCCCAAGAGCCCTGACTCAGCGAGGAAGATCAGGAGAACGTGTCCGTTCGTCGCGCCCACCGCCTTCATCACGCCGATCTCGCGGGTCCGCTCGAGCACCGAGGTGTACATCGTGTTCATCACGCCCACGGCTCCCACAACGAGGGAGATGCCGGCGATCCCGGCGAGGAAGCCTCTCACCGCGCCCATGACGCTCCCGATCTGCTTGCTGATGTCGTTCGAGGTGACGGAGCTTGCGTCCTTGTACCCCGATTCCTCAAGCGCCGTTTCCACGCGGTCGGCGACTTGCTGGACGTCCGTTCCCTCTGCAGTCTTCACGAATGTGAGGAGGACGTCCTTCGACTTCCCGAAGAGCGCATCCATCATGTCGAAGGGAACGTAGAGCGTGTCGTCAGTCTCCGGCATCATCGCCCCCGCGGAGAACCCCCCGCCGGACTCGCTGGAGGCGGCCGCGTCAAGGATGCCGATCACCTCGAACGGATGGTCCTTCTTGTCGGCCCCTTCGATCAGGACCGTTGTGCCGATCGTCGCGTGCAGGTCCTTCGCAATCCTGTTCCCTAGAATCACCTGCTGTGCGTCCCCGGGGACAAAGAACCTCCCGCCCTTCTCGAGAGAGAGACCCCCGATGAACGAGCGGAAGTCCGTCGCGAGCTCGGGCGACAGCCCCATGACCGGGAGGACTCCCCGGAGCACCTTGCCTGTCTCGTCCGGCAGTCCGGTGACGAATCCGTTCTCCTGACGCACCGCCGCCACGGCGACGACGCCGTCAACCCCGCGGACCTGGCCTAGGTCCAGCTGAAACGCCTCTTCGGATGGGCCGTGCCGGCTGAACGGGTCTCCGCCCACGAGGAGGAAGGTGTTGTAGCCGAAGAGCTTCCCCACCTGATCCGTCACCGTCTTCTCCAGGGAAAGGCCGATCGAGATCAGGCCGACGACGGCCGTGATCCCTATGGAGATGCCGATCACCGTCAGAAAGCTGCGACGCTTCCGGTGAAGGATGCTTCGTCCCGCGAGGGCGAGGAAGTCCCTAAGCATGCCGCTTCTCATCGACGACCCTCCCGTCCTTCAGCGTGACCACCCGGTTGGCGATCGCCGCCGCGTCCGGGTTGTGAGTGACCAGGATGACGGTCTTCCCGTCCTCGCGAGCCAGCCGCTCGAGGATCTCGAGAATCTTCTTCCCGGTCTCCGAGTCGAGGTTCCCGGTCGGCTCGTCGGCGAGGATGATCTCCGGGTTGTTGGCGAGAGCCCTTGCGATCGCCACCCTCTGCCGCTCCCCCCCGGACAGCTGGCTCGGGCGGTGGAGAAGCCGGTCGGGGAGCCCGACCTTCGTCAGCAGTTCGGCCGCGCGGCGCGACCGCTCGTCCCTCTTCACGCCCTGGAAGATCATGGGGAGCTCGACGTTTCCCTGAGCGGTCAAGGTTTCCACGAGGTTGAACGTCTGGAAGACAAACCCGATCTTCTGCCCGCGCAGCCCCGGGAGCTGTCGCTCGCTCAAGGTCTCCACGCTCGTCCCCTCGATCGAGGCCTCGCCCGCGGTGGGCGTGTCCAAGAGGCCAAGGATGTGCATCAGGGTCGACTTGCCGGACCCCGACGGCCCCATGATGGCGAGGATCTCTCCCTTCTCGACCTCAAGGTCAAGGCCGCGAAGGGCTCGGACGGTCGTTTCCCCGAGCGCGTAGTCCTTTGTGACGCCTTCTAGCTTGAGAACCGGCATCGCTTCTCCTACGCCGGGTTGACCGCGTACTGAGTGAGCTTCAGAGAGAAGGTCTCCACCCACTGGCCGTTCCGCAGCTCCTCTTCCCGGATGTAAGGAGAGATGAAGACCGGCCGCAGCAGGGAGAAGGCCACGGTGATCCGCACGTCCGGCTGCTTGGGGTTCGTGTACGCCCCCTGAAGACAGGGGAGGCCGGCAATCGTCACCAGCTCGGTCCCCGTGAAGGTGGCTCCTCCCTCCAGCCGATACTCCTCGCCGGCGGTCAGCCGGTCGCGGTGCTGGAACAGGGCGCCCAACGGGTCGAAGGTCACGCTCGACCCACCGGTGGACGTCTGAGTCATTCCGAACAGGAACCCGAAGACCCCCAGCTCATCCGCTGTCCCGGTCGAGTCGACGGACATCCGAAGGCGGTAGCGGCCATCGGCGTAGCCTTCGACGTTCAGGGTGATCGTCTGCGGCGCGGCGACGTCCTCGGTCTTGATCTCGTAGACCATGTTCGTTGTTCCGACCGGGAAGTCCTTCACCTCGCTCTGGGCGAACGACGCGAGCGAGACCAAACACGAGACGGCGAGAAAAACCACGAAGATGCAGTTCTTCTTCAAGCGAATCCCCTCCATGCCTCCTGAACGCACAAAGGGAGAAGTGTACAGGACGGACCTCTTCCGTTCAACGAGAAGGCTAGGATCCTTGCGCAGGAGCGCTCGGGGGAGCCCCCTCTGCCGGGTGCTCGCTCTGCGAGCGCTCCTTCAGACTGCGTACGATTCGGCCGATCCCGCGGTTCAGCATGTAGGAGACTCCGATCGCGACGACCGCGAACTCGACGCACTTGTACGAGAGGGAGAAGGCGACCGCCCCCTCCTTCCCCACGTTGACGAGCTTGTAGATCCCGATCAGCGCCGCCTCGCTCATCCCCACGCCCCCGGGCGTGATCCAGAGAAACATGCCGAGGAAGATGTTCAGGGTGAAGAGGAGTGAGAGCTGGCTGAAGTCGAACGTCCGGCCGGCCGAAAAGTGAAAGAAGACCTGAGGCCGCATGAAGGCGAAGAAGGACGCGAGCATCTGGAAGACAAAGACGAGAAGGATCGCCCGGCGGTGGTTGGCGAAGGCGTGGTGGATCTCGTCCTCGGTCTCGGAGACCTTGAGCGCGGCCCGCTCGAACCACACTCTCCCGCGAGGAATGGGCCGTCCCAGCCATCGGGTCGCGCGGCTGATCCACTTGAAGTTGCCCGCGAAGTTGAGAAGTCCCATCCCGATCCACAGGGCAACGAATGCCGCCCCCGCAAGGACGACCCGCTTCTGCGACGGGGGGACTTCGGACGAGGCCAGAGCGCAGGCGGTTCCGATGAGGACGAAGATGATCAGGCTCAGCCCTCCGATCACGCGCTCCACCACGATCGTCGCCACGACCCGCGTCGCCGGAGCGCGGCTGCGATCGGCGATCAGAATGGCTCTTATCGGCTCCCCGCCGAAGTACATCGACGGCGTCAGGTACGTGACCGCGTAGCTCGAGAGCCACGACCCGCCCACGATTAGGAACGACAGACGGATCCCGTACGAGCGAAGGATGATCCACCAGCTGACCCCGGCCGCCGTGACGCCGAGGACGACGGTCGCCGCCACCGCCATCATCCCGTCCCAGTCGAGGTCGCGCATCTGCTCCAGGACGCCTCGCCACCCGGTGTAGTAGAGGATGCCGCCAAGCAGACCGAACCCGACGACGGCGGAGAGAGCATAGCTGAGTCCCTTCCGGAGCGGCTTTTTCACGGGCGCCATACTAGCACGGATCCTATCGCGAGATCAACCTTCGAATCGAGGGAATCGGCGCTCGCGCCGCACGGGGAAGTCCTCTCTGGAGGAGGAAGAGACCGAAGGCGCCTGAGAAGCAGGGGACCCGGAGGAGCGGCGCTCCGTCGCCCTTCGCCTGAACTAGAGGTAACCCAGACCGCGAAGTCGCCTGCGCACGACCCCGTCGCAGTCCTCTCCTTCCGTCTCCCTCGCCGGCGGCGCGTCGACGTCTCGGGGCCCGCCGTAGCGAACCGCGTGATCTCGAAGATAGGCCGGGTCGAACAGGCTCTCGAGCACCTGTCCGTCGAGGCCGGGAGGGACCGTGAGGTCCATGGCGTGAAGGATCGTCGGAAGGAGGTCGACGAGCCGCGCCCCGTTCACCTCGCCCGCGCGGAGGGCCTCGCCGGACCCGATCAGGATCCCTGAGGGCTCGTGCCACCCCGAACCGGCAAACGTCGGGGTGAGCACTCGGTTCGAAGGGAAGTCCGTGGCGCCCAACGACATGTACCCTCGCCTGGGCACGAGCAGGATCTCCGGCGACCGATCGGCGGCCTCCCCGCAGGAGAGCTGCTCCTTGCACACGACTCTCTCGACCACCGGCTTCCCGTCGAGCGGGCTGAGGAGCTCGCCAAGCTCGCCGGCGAGCCTCTCGACGAGCCGGGCCACGTCCTGTGGCTCGACGATCCCCTGCGGCTCCCGGCCGCGTCGGTTAAGGAAGACCTGCCCGACGTTCCCGTACGAGTACGCCCTCGTGCGGCGCCAGTCGATGTCGTCGAAGGAGAGGAAGACCATCCCCAGAAGGTCGCGCAGGCGGTCGTGCCTCAGCTCAGAGCCTCTCCCCAGGATCCTCAGGCGCTCGCCCCAGGGAAAGAGAGCCTCCTGCGTGAAGCCGAGGCGGAAGGCCGCCCGCTTGAGCAGGCTCGACGGCCGCGCCTTGAGCGAGAGATAGCCTTTGTCAAGGAGCCAAAGGTTCAGGTTCAGGTCGAAGTAGAGCGGGCCGAACCCGTGGTCGGAGACGAGAAAGACCGTGGTTTTCGGAGGAAGTCCGTCCACGAGGCGCCCGACCGCCGCATCCACGGCCCCGTAGATTCGGAGGATGGGATCCCCTTTCGCGCGCAGGCGGTACTTCGGCCGCTCGACCTGGTCGTAGACGTGCCACATCTGGTGCTGGACGGAGTCGGTCTCCATGAAATGGAGGACGAACAGGTCCCATTCCCCTTTCTCCAGGAGGTAGCGAGCGATCCGCTCCCGCAGGGTGATCGACCGTTCCAGCCGCTCGAGCCAGTCTTCCCACTCGTAGCGCCCTCGCCAGTGCTCCGGAAAGCAGGGGAACTTGCCGACCTCGGCCTCGAGCTCGCGGGCGAGCCCCGCGGGGTACGTGTAGCCCTCCGCGGCCGACGTGAGCGGCCCCGAGACGAGGAGGCCGTTCATGGGCTGAGGCGGGAAAGTGACGGGAAGTCCCACGACGACGGCTCTTCCCCCCTCTTCTCCCGCGTAGTCCCACAGCCTCCTCTCTTTCACCATGGAGGAGTTGACGAGGCGCAGCCGGTAGCTTCCCTCGTCTCGAACGAGCCAGTCGCGGATCCCGTGTCGCTCAGGCTGAACGCCGGTCTGGAACGACGTCCAGGCCGCCGCCGTGATCGCCGGGACCGTGCTCTCGAGAGTCCCGTACGGCCCCCGCTCGAGGAGTCGGCCGAGTCGCGGAAGCTCTCCCCTCTCGCAGCCGCGCCGGATCACCTCAA
>JAPLGE010000079.1 GCA_026390315.1 Candidatus Bipolaricaulota bacterium | reverse complement strand
GGCACAACGCGTCCCACCTCCAGCCAGTAGGGTATCCCTCCCCGAGCCTCCGGGCGAGTCGAAACGTCAACGTCGTGAAGGCTGAGGTGACGCCTCTAGGGCAGAGAGGCTGTGATCTGCGAGGACGGCACAGGTCGCTCTACTCCGCTCCCGGCTCGGGGACGGTCTCGCGGCTCATGAAGCGGGAGACGATCGTGGCGGGGATCGGGACCGCGACGCGGTCTCCGGCCGAGAGCGCGTGGCTCGGCTTTCCCGTCTCAGGCCTTCCGTGCGGCGGGTTGAGGACGGTGATCGGCGTCCCCGGAGCCGTTCCGCGCTTCTCGAGAAGCGCGAGGCCGACCTGGGTCTCTCCCAGGCTGACGGCGCTCGTGACTCGCCCGAGGAAGGCGCCGCTGCGGTCGATCACCGAGGCGCCGCCGCGGATCGGCCGCGCGCCGGGCGCGTCCACGGCGAAGCGGACGATCTCGCGCGTCTGGCCGGTGTAGGCCGCGACGCTGTGCTTGCGGCCGACGAAGAAGGCCTTGTGGAGCTTCACGTACGGCCCGAACCCGGCCTCGAACGGGTTCACACCGTGCGGGCCAGCGAGCTCGTGGCCGTAAAGCGGGAGGCCGGCCTCGGTGCGGGGCGAGTCGCGCGAGGCGAGGCCGCAGGGGAGAAGGCCGAGCGGCTTGCCTTCTTTGAGGAGTGCCTGCCACAGCCAGACCGCGTCCTCTCCGCGGACGTAGATCTCGTAGCCTCTTTCCTCGCCGGTGTAGCCGGTGCGGGCGACGATCAAGGGGTGGCCCTTCCCCTCAACTTCGCAGGACTCGGTGCGCTTGAGGGCGGAGACGGCGATCCGCTCTCGCTTCCCAAGGATTCGCGCGAGGATCTGTGGGCTCGCTGGCCCCTGCAGGGCTATGTCCATCCTCCCTTCTTCCTTCTTCAGGTCGCGCAGGACAACCTTCGGCCCAGGCCGGCGGCCGGGGATCTCGTGGTCGATGAGGTACTTCCCCTCGTTGACGCCGGTCAGCCACGCCCAGTCCTTTTCTGCGTTTGAAGCGTTCACGACGAGGAGGAAACGATCCCGGCCGCGGCGGTAGAGGAAGATGTCGTCGATCGCGTCTCCGTCCGTGTCGAGGAGATAGGAGTACTGCGACTGGCCGTCCTCGAGCCAGGCGGCGTAGTTCGCCGTGACCAGGTCGAGGAACGCCGTCGTACCCCCGCCTGCGACCTCGAAGACTCCCATGTGCCCTAAGTCAAAGAGGCCCGCCCTCTCGCGCACCGCACGGTGCTCCTCGAGGGCGGAGGTGTACCAGGCCGGCATCTCCCAGCCGGCGAACGGGACGAGCCTCGCTCCGAGGGCCGCGTGCTCCGCGTGGAGGGGCGTGCGGCGCAGGGTTCCTTCCTTCTCCTCAAAGGAGAAAAAGGATCGCGTCGTGTCGGGCTGCGAGAGGGAAAGAAGGTTCTGACCGACGAAATAGGCCTTCGAGGGGGCGAAGAGGTGACGCTCCTTCTCGTAGATTCGCTGGATCTCCTGATCGTTTCGCGTCGCGGAGAAGGAGAGGTCGAGCCACTCCCGCGCCGTGGCGGGAAGGTCCACGGCGGCGATCTCCTCGACGAGGGCCGGCCCTTGAACCTTGCGGAAGAGGTCTTCCCCATCGAACAGGACGTAGCCATCGGCGAGGCCGGAGAGCCACGCCTTCACCGCCTCTCCGCAGTCGCTTGGGACGAGGACGAGGGCCTCGTTCTCCCCGGTCCGGCCGACGACCACTTCCGAGAGGAGCCTCCCCTCGCCGCTGAAGAGGAGCGTCCGCTCGTGCGCGCCGATCTCAAGGGGGAGGAGGTCGGCGGTCGTCGCCTCGTTGAGGAGCGCCATCGGCCGGCCTCCGCGGACGCGGAGGATCCGCCACGGTCCCTCGACGCGCTCGGGTTGTGCAGAGGGCTGGACCTCGGGGTCGACCCGCGCGACCAAGGCACGCACCTCGGCCTTCGCTTCCTGTAGGACGGAGACCGGAAGTTTCCCGCGCGAGAGCTCGCCGGAGAGTCCCGGATAGGAGAAAGGTCGGATCGCCTTGAGGACCTTGGCGAGGATTCCGGCGAGGATCGCCATCTCCTCCTTTCCCATCCCGCGCTGCGTCGCCCACGGCGTTCCCAGGCGGATCCCGTGGGCGTCGGCCGCGCTGTGATCCCCAGGGATTGTGTTCTTGTTGCAGACGATTCCGGCGAGGTCGAGGATCCGCGCGGCGATCTCGCCCATCATCACGAAGCCAGTCTTCGCGTCGAGGGGCCGTAGGTCGACGACGAGGAGGTGAGTGTTCGTCCCGCCGTAAGCGAGGGTCAGGCCTTCCGCTACCAGAGCTTCGGCGAGGGACGCGGCGTTCTCGACGATCCGGTGCTGGAGGTCGCGGAATGCTTTGGACTGAGCGATCTTGAGCGCGACCGCGATCGCCGCGAACTTGTCGACGTGCGGGCCTCCCTGCTCGCCGGGGAAGACCGCGGTGTCGATCGCGGAGGCGATCGCCGGGTCGGTAGAGAGGATCATGGCGCCGCGCGGGCCGCAGAGGGTCTTGTGGGTGGTGAACGTGACGACGTCGGCGATCCCGATCGGGTTTGGGTAGACGCCGGCGATCACCATCCCCGCCGTGTGCGCGATGTCGGCGAGGAGGATCGCTCCGACCTCGTCCGCGATCTCGCGGTAGGCCTTCCAGTCAGGCTGCCACGGGTACGAGGTGAACCCGCCGATGATCATCCGCGGGCGATGTTCCTTGGCCAGATCGCGCATTCGGTCGTAGTCGAGCTTCCCCGTCTGAGGGTCGACGGCGTAGGAGACGATTCGGTAGCGCTTCCCGGTGATGTTGAACTCCGAGCCGTGCGTCAGGTGCCCCCCTTCGGTGAGGGCCATCCCTATGACCGTCTCTCCCGGCCGGACGAAGGATTCGTACACCGCGAGGTTCGCCGCGGCACCGGAGAGAGCTTGGACGTTCGCGTAGATCCGCTCCGCGGGGTACTGGGGGGTCGCGAAGCACTCCGCCGCGCGGCGACAGGCGAGCGACTCGATCAGGTCGGCGAACTCTGTCCCCTTGTAGAAGCGGCGGTCGGCGTAGCGGCGGTAGCTCGAGAGTTGCTCGTCTACGTCGCCGAGCGCGTCCTCCGTCAGGCGAGTCATCGCCAGGCGGGGGTAGCCCTCCGCGTAGATGCTCGTGAACGCCGAACCGAGCGCCTCCCGCACGGCGAGGGGCGTGAGGCTCTCCGATGGGATGAGGATGATCTTCTCGCGCTGTCTTTGTTCCTCCGCCGCGATGAGCTTCGCCGTTTGCGGGTCAACCTTGGAGAGGTCCGAAGAGCGGAGTACGTCGGTCATGGTCGCTCCTTTGTCCACGCGATCGAGTTCGGGTGAAGTCTAAGGGGGAGGTCTTTCCCTTTCCAGCAGGTCCCTGCGAGGAGGTAGAGCCCGCCGCTCACGAGGGAGTGCCCGCCGAGGAGGACGGGGATCGGGGCCTCGATCGCTGCGGCTGTGAACTCGGCCCACGACGAGTCTTTGACGAGCTCGGGACGAAGAAGGTCACTCGAGAAGCGGTCGGACGCGGGAGGGAGGGTTCCTCCTTGGGCGAGGAGGGCGCGCGTGTCGATGATCGCTCCGTCGGCCAGGTGGGCCAGTCTGCGGAAGAACGAGGCCGGGCCGATGTCCTCGAGCACTTTGCCCAGAACTGTTCCGGGCCGATCCGGATAAGCGCGTAGGCCGCGCCCTTCGACGAGGCCGCTTGTACGGCAGGCGACCTCTTTTTCGAAGTGGGCCCACGTGAGGGGATTGACCCGGCCGGTGAGGTAGAGGTGGGCGCGACGGTCGACGAGACGCTCGAGGAGGGGGCCGATCGCTGGATGGCTCAATCCTTGCTGTTCGAGGAACGCGCGCAACTCCTCTCCTCCTTGCTCTGCCGTCGCAAGCAGGACCAGGTCGGTCGGCGTGTCGATGTCGACCTGAGTCGCGGCGTCGCGCGGGAGGACGAAGCAGGCATAGCCCGCGTTGGCGAGGGCGAAGCCGAGGGAGTTGTCGATGGCGGGTAGGGCCACTTCTCTGAGGCCTTGGGCTTCGGCGATCGCCGCGAAGTCGCAGGAGTAGAAGTTGTTGAACAGCGCCCGGCGCCCTCTCTTCTCCGCGAAGGTGACGAGGTCTCGGACGTTTGACTCGGATAGAAGGACGCCGCTTCCGCTCCCGAAGTAGAGGAGCCCATCGATCTCCTGCTCGGCGATGAGCTCCTGGAGAGTTCTTCCGAAGTGAAAAGGGTCCGCGCTTGCCCTAGCGAGGACGCCGCGGGTCGCGAGGTCCCTCCCGAACTCCTCGTCGGGTGTGACGATGTGGATTCGTTTGACGCCCGCGCGAACGAGGGTTTCCACGAGGTCGCGCGCCGACGCCTTTCGGCTTTGCTCAACGAGCCGCTCGCCGGGGCTTCTTCCCGAGGGGGCGTGTAGGATGACGGCACAGATCCTGCCCATGGCCTTTCGCATCCTCTCCCAACGGCGCCGAAGGTGAGGCTGCAGGAACGTCTCGCGTCCACCTGGAGGGCGTTTCGCGTCGCGAGAGCCCCGAACCGCCCAGGAGAACAGAGCCATCGAAGGGCGCGTGCGCGACCCCGGTCCGGAGTCTATCTCTCGCCGATGTAGGGAAGGAGAGCCAGCTTCCGCGACCGATCGATCTCTCGCGCCAACTGGCGTTGGTGCTTCGCGCACAGGCGCGTGGCCCTCTTGGGAAGGATCTTCCCCAAGCGGTTCATGTACTGCTTGAGCCCCTCTGGTTTCTTGTAGTCCAGCTCGATCGTCCCTTCACAGACCCTGCAGACGCGTCTTCGTTTGTAGAACATGACTTAGAAAGGGACCTCCTCCTCGTTTTGTACGTCCTTGGTTGAGGGCTCCTCTGGCGGGGGGACCGTCGCCGGCTCGCTGGCCGATCGCGGCGCCCCGCCTAGGAACTGCACGCTCTGGGCGACGACCTCGACGACCTTCTTCTTCTCGCCCTCCGCGTTCTCGAAGCTGTCGATCCGCAGGCGCCCTTCCACTGCAACCGAGCGTCCCTTGGAAAGGTAGTTCGCGCAGTTCTCCGCCTGTTGGCCCCAGGCGACGATCGGGACGAAGGTCACCTCTTCCTGAAGCTGGCCTGAGGCATCCTTGTACTGGCGGTTCACGGCAATCGCGAACCGCGTCCGGGCCGTTCCGCTGGGCGTGTACTTGAGCTCCGGGTCCGCGGTCAGGTTCCCGATCAGGATCACCTTGTTCAGGCTTGCCGACATAGGCCTTCCTTACTCGGCACGTGCGACGACCTGGAAGCGGAGAATCTCTTCGTCGATGTTCAGGCGATCCCTCAGGGATTCCACCGATTGCGAAGGGAGACGGAACGTTGTCAGGCCGTAGTGCCCTTCCGAGTAGTGCCGGATCTCGTAGGCCAGCGTTCTCTTGCCCCAATCGTTCGTTTCGCCGATCTCTCCGCCGTTCTCGGTGATGAGGCTGTGAATCCGCGCGACCTTGCCGGCGCGCTCCTCTTCGGAGAGGTCGGGTTTGACAACATACACGATCTCGTACTCTCTCACACTCTCGCACCTCGCTCTCGATGTCCGAACGAAGGTACACTTTATCCCACGCTTTTTGGGAAATCAACCTGGCGAAACGGCTCTTCTATTCATCGGAATCTAGAGCATCGTCCGTCCTCGGCCAGAGTGAGCCCGCGCGGGAATGCTGTTCTCCTCTTGACAAAAGGGCGTACGGCTCTTATACTGGGGCAATTGGTCTAGAAGAAAGGGGGTGACAGGGTGAACAAAGCGGAGTTCGTAGACAAGTTGGCGATGAAGACTGGGTTTACAAAGAAGGACGCGCGCAAGGCGTTGGACTCGTTGATCGGCCTCGTCGCGGGTGCGTTGGCCTCGAACGAGGAGGTCCTTCTGACGGGGTTCGGCAAGTTCGAGGCCAGGGCGCGCAAGGAGTCCAGGCGGATCAACCCGCAGACCCAGAAGCGAATCATCGTCCCGAAGAAGGTCGTGCCGGCCTTCAAGCCAGGGAAGAACCTGAAGGACATGATCGCCAAGAAGCGCAGGGCCGTTATGGTCGGGTCCGTGCTGCAGGTCAGATAGAGGAGGAAGATGGCCGGTTCGCGCGGCGGGGCCCGCCGCACGGTTGCCGCGGACGACCTTTGTGGGAGGCTCGAACCCTCCAGAAACGGCAGCTCAAGGGGCGTCTTGTACAGAAGGACCAGGAGTGTACAAGGCCGGTCGTGAGGGGCTGTCGTTTCATTTTGCAGGGAACCTCTGATAATACGTTAGGCGAGGATGGGGGAGCCGATCTCTGGAGAAACGGATTGCGCGGTTCCAAGCAACCAAAGCTGAGGAGACTCTACCAAGAAGAGCCGAAGGAGGCGAAGGACATGAAGTGGGGTGGATACGACATGTACGCAGGGGACAGACTGAGCAGGGCGTTCGCG
>JAPLGE010000166.1 GCA_026390315.1 Candidatus Bipolaricaulota bacterium | reverse complement strand
CAGCCGGGAGACCTCACCCGCCGCTGGCCGGATCCGCTCGAGCTCCCCGCGCAAGACCCTATCCTCGAGGCTCATGGCGTGCCTCCGATGAGGTCAAGGCGCGCGCCGCCATGGACGCGTGAGATGAACGAGTCTCTTTCTTCGAGCGCCTTTCGGTACTCATCCGGCCGGTACACGGTCGGGTTCACGACCCGCCGGAGGGCCTCTCCAGCCTTCACGAACGGTGAACTCAGATCCTTGAGCGAGACGTCGCCCACGACCATCAGGTCCACGTCGCTATCGGCGCGCTCCTCTCCCCGCGCGTGGCTCCCGTAGACGTAGGCTAGCTCGATGCGATCTGCGAAGGGGGCAAGCGCCTCCTGCAAGACGGACAAGAGCCCCGCGGTCTTGCGGACGATCGAGCGCAGTTCGTCGTAGATCGGGCACGCCGGGTTCAGCCGGTAGATCACCTGCCGCCCGACCTCGTTTGAGACGAGAATCCCCGCGTCGCGGAGCGAGTGAAGCTCGCGCATCAAGTGGCGGCTGTTCACGCCTGTCCTGCGCTCCAGCTCGCGGAGGTGGAGCCCCTCGCTCGAGGACGCGAGGTGAGTCAGCACCGCGATGCGCGTCCTCGGGAAGAGGGCCTCGGCCAAGCCGCTCGCAGACATCATGTCTGCAATTGTAGACATTCTGTCTTCACCGTCAAGTGTAGGCCTTATCAAGAGGCTGGATCCCGTTCTCCCTCCGCGCCCGGCAGACTACCCTTCGACTTCCTTGATTCCTCCCACAAGTCCGCGCTAGACTGATCGCCAGCATGAAAGCGCCCCAGGACGTCCTGACGCTCGTCGCGCGGTTCCGCGAACACCGCGACGAGTACCTCTCCCCGGACTACAACGAGGCCACCCTGCGCAAGGAGTTCCTCGAGCCCTTGTTCCAGGCGATGGGCTGGGACGTCGACAACACCAAGAACTACGCCGAGGCGTACAAGGAGGTCGTCTACGAGGACGCGATCAAGGTCTCCGGAGTGACCAAGGCCCCGGACTATGCCTTCCGCCTCGGCGGGGCCCGCAAGTTCTTCGTCGAGGCGAAGAAGCCCTCGGTCGACGTGAAGGGGGACCCTTCTCCCGCCTACCAGCTCCGCCGCTACGCCTGGTCGGCCAAGCTCCCTCTCTCGATCCTCTCGGACTTCCACGAGTTCGCGGTCTACGACTGCACGAAGAAGCCAAACCCCACCGACACCGCTGCCACCGGGCGGATCCTCTACCTTACCTACGAGGACTACGCTGAGCGCTGGGACGAGGTAGCCAATCTCTTCTCCCCTGAGGCGATCCAGAAGGGGGCATTCGACCGGTTCGCCGCCTCAGCCAAGGGAAAGAAGGGGACGGCCGCCGTCGACGACGCCTTCCTTGGGGACATCGAGGCCTGGCGCGACCTCCTCGCGCGCCACCTCGCCCTGCGGAACCTCGGGCTCTCCCAGCGCGAGCTGAACGACGCCGTCCAGACGACGATCGACCGGATCATCTTCCTCCGCATCTGCGAGGATCGCGGGATCGAGAACTACGGCGCACTTCAGGGCCTCCTCAACGGGACCCGCGTTTACCCGCGCCTGGTCGAGCTCTTCCGCACCGCCGACGACCGGTACAACTCCGGCCTCTTCCACTTCCGGGCCGAGAAAGACCGTCCCGGCTCTCCGGACACCCTCACCCTCTCGCTTGAGATCGACGACAAGGTCCTCAAAGAGATCCTCGGCTCCCTCTACTACCCGGTGAGCCCGTACGAGTTCTCCGTCCTCCCGGCCGACCTCCTCGGCCACGTCTACGAGCAGTTCCTGGGCAAGGTCATTCGTCTCACGCCGGGGCACCGCGCCGTGGTCGAGGACAAGCCCGAGGTGAAGAAGGCGGGCGGGGTCTACTACACCCCGACCTACATCGTCGACTACATCGTGAAGAACACGGTCGGGAAGCTGCTCGAAGGGAAGACGCCCAAGGAGGCGGCGACGCTCCGCATCCTCGACCCGGCCTGCGGCTCAGGGTCCTTCCTCCTCGGCGCCTACCAGTGCCTCCTCGACTGGCACCAGGACTGGTACACGAAGAACGATCCCGAGAAGTGGGCGAAGGGGCGCTCGCCGAAGCTCTACCACGGCCCGAAGGGCGGCTGGCGCCTGACGACCGCAGAGCGGAAGCGCATCCTTCTCAGCCACCTCCACGGCGTCGACATCGACCCCCAAGCGGTCGAGGTGACCAAGCTCTCCCTCCTCCTCAAGGTCCTCGAAGGCGAGAACGCGGAGACCCTTGGCAAGACGCTCAAGC
>JAPLGE010000104.1 GCA_026390315.1 Candidatus Bipolaricaulota bacterium | reverse complement strand
CCCGATGAGCTGATCGACAAGCTCGTCGCATGAATCATCACCCCACCCACCGGTACCTGAGCCAGGACCTCCGCATCGTCCTGAGGAGCCTCGGCCTCCTCATCCCTGCGGTGGGGATCATGGCCGTGGCCTCGCTCGTCGTCTGCCTCGCCTTCCGCGAGACCTACGTCCTCCTTCCCTTCGGCATGACGGCCGCCATCTCCCTCGGCGTCGGCGCCTGTCTCTACTTCCCGTTCCGCGGCGCCGGCCCGGCGAAGACCAGGCACGCCATGATCACCGCGGCCTGCGCCTGGTTGTTCATGTCCTTCCTCGCGGCTCTGCCCTTCCTGTTCACGGCCCGCTTCGCCGAGGGGACGGTGCACGCCACCCAGACGCTGCTCCACTTCAAGGATCTGAACAACGGGTTCTTCGAGGCGATGTCCGGCTGGACCACGACCGGGTTGAGCATGACCCTCCACCCGGAGGATCTCCCCCAGAGCCTCAACTGGTGGCGGGCGTTTCTCCAGTGGGTGGGCGGCCTGGGGGTGATCATCCTCATGCTGAGCCTGGTGGCCGGCGCAGGTACGCCCTTCCGGAGCCTGTACTTCGCGGAGCGAGAGGAGAAGACTCACCCGTCGGTCGTCTCCACCGCGCGAATCCTGTGGGCGATCTACACCCTGTTCACTTTCTGCCTGACCCTGCTCTTGTGGTCGGTGGGGATGCCGCTCTGGCCGGCGCTCCTGCACACGATGGCCGGGCTCGCGACCGGGGGATTCGCCTTCACCTCACAAAGCATCGCCAGCTATCCCAGGGTCGGGATTGAGCTCGTGGTTGTCCTGACGATGGTCGTCGGGTCGAGCAACTTCGCGGTGCACTACCAGCTTCTGCAGGGACGGTGGAAGATGCTCTGGCAGGACTTCCAAACGCGATCGCTCCTCATCGCCCTCTCCCTGTGGGTGGTCCTCCTCTTCCTCGAGAACCTCCTCACCATGTCCGTGGCGACCTCGGCGCGGCTTTCGTTCTTCCAGGCGCTCTCCGGCGCCACGACGACGGGTTTCCAAACCGCGGACATCCGGCCCTGGTCCGATGCGGCGAAGGTGGTCCTCACGCTCGCCATGTTCGTGGGATGCGCGAGCGGATCCACCGGGGGCGGGATCAAGATCATCCGCGCCATGACGCTCTTGCGGGGCGTCCGCTGGCAACTGCGCCGCATGATCTCACCCAGCGCCGTCATCCCGTTTCACCTCGGGCGGAAGATCCTGAGTCCAGAAGAGGCGACGCAGCGGATGCAGGGGGCCGCCCTGGTGACCTTCCTCTGGGCGGCGTTCATCGGGATCGGGGTCCTCGTCCTCCTGCACACCGTGCCTAAGGAGTTCACGCTCACCGACGTGCTGTTCGAGGCGACCTCGGCTCAAAGCAACGTGGGACTTTCGGTGGGGATCACCGGCCCGACGATGAACACGTGGGCGAAGCTGATGCTTGCCTTCAACATGTGGGCGGGGCGCGTGGAGATCGTCCCGGTCCTGATGCTCCTCCGTTCCCTCTTCCTCGGGGCCCGGTAGTCGGGCTGGCCGTCCGGCCGATCGCGTTCGCGAGCGTGACTTTCCCTAGGTAGAGGAATCGGCTTCGGGCCGAGGCAGGGTCCGTTTGGCCTGATGGAGCGTCTCCAGGAACCGGCGCGCCGCCTCGGGATCGGCCCCGCGCAGGGGGAGGTCCTTTTTCCCCAGCCGCAGGATCACGTCCTTCCCCTTCAGGGAGAGGTCGACCTGGTCGAGGCGGTGCTCCCGCCCGAGTCCGAACGCCCCGAGCGAGCGGCTGACAGCACGGTCGGCGAAGCCGGCGACCACGCGCTGCAAGAGAGCGGAGAAGGCGGTCTCTGGCTCCCCATGGGAGTTCTTGAGCTTCTCCAGGGCTTCCGCGATCTGTCCCTGAACCTCCTTTGCCAGCTCGACGACCACGGTCCCTCGGTCGGTCAGGATCAGGGTGACTCCGTCGCCACCGTCGGAGAGGCGGGAGACTTCGCCCATCCACGCGACCTCGTACACGCGCTCGGTCCCGACTCCTTTCAGGTCGCGCTCGCCGAGGGGGATGTAGCGCAAGCTGTCGGCCAGGGGAGCGGAGTCCTTGATTCCCTCGGTGACGAGGATCTGTCCGCCCTTGGCGAGGCTCGAGATCCGCTGCGACAGGTTGACCGAGTGCCCGATCATGTCGGACTCGGTCAAGACCGGAGTCCCGCTTGACAGCCCGATCCCCACGTCGATGCCCTCCTCCGGGGTCTCCTGGTTGCGGGATCGGATCTCCTCTTGGATCTTCACGGCCGCCTCGATTGCCTCGGGTGCTTCAGGGAACGCGGCGATGATTCCGTCGCCCATCGTCTTGACGAGAATCCCGCCCCGTTCCTCAATCTTCGTCTTGAGGAGGGTCTCGTGGAGCTGCGACAGGCGGTAGGCGGCGCGGTCTCCGCGGCGGACCGTGTACGAGGCGAACCCGCGGATGTCGCTGAACATCACGGCGATCTCCTCGTTGGCCTCGACTTGAGCTCGGATCTGTTGGCGGTTCTTTAGGATGGTGCTCCACGACATCGCAATGCCCCCTCGGGATTGGCAAACCGATCGGCGTATTATATCATGCCCAAGGGCACGGAGAAATCGACCAGTGAGGTGAAGACGTATGGATGAGAAGAAGGCGCTTGGCCTTCTGAAGAAGGCGCCCCTTTTCTCGCGACTGAGCGAGAAGGGCCTGAAGTCAATCCTTAAGACGGCGACGGAGAAGGAGTTCAAGGGGAAGACGAAGGTCGTCGCCGAGGGTACGGCCGGTGTGGGGTTCTACCTGATCCTCGCCGGGAGCGCCGAAGTCTCCCGGGGCAGTGAGAAGCTCGCCAAACTCGGCGCAGGGGATTTCTTCGGGGAGATGTCCCTCCTCGACGGCGAGCCGCGCTCGGCCGACGTGACCGCGCTTGAAGACACAGTCTGCCTGGTTCTCTCGCCCTGGGCGATGAAAGGGATCGTGTCGGCGAACCCCGAGGTAGCGCTCGACATGCTCGCGGAGCTCTCCCGGCGGCTGCGGGAGACCGATCGCGCTCTGAGCTAGGCGGATGGAGAAGATCGCCGTCACCTGCTTGGGGTCGGGGGCGGCGCTGGGCCAGGGACGTTTCTGGAGTTCGCTCCTCGTCGACGGGACGATCCTGCTTGAGCTTCCGCCGACGAGCGTGCCGCAGTTGTTCCGGCTGGGAAAGGACCCGACGGCCATCCGGCACGTCTTCGTAAGCCACTTCCACGCTGACGCCTGCTTCGGGCTGCCGTTCTTCCTTCTCCTATTCTGCTACCTCTACGAACGTCGAGAGACGCTGTACGTTGTGGGTCCCAGAGGGATCGAGGAGAAGGCGAATGAGCTGTACGACCT
>JAPLGE010000211.1 GCA_026390315.1 Candidatus Bipolaricaulota bacterium | reverse complement strand
GGAGCGCGGAGCGTCGTCGCGTCGTAGTCCACCTGAGCGATGGTCTGGGCCAACTCTTTAGCCCGGATCGTCGCCGTCACGCCCTCGGCTTTGGCATGCTGCAGCGCCTGCTGGGCCTGCAAGAGCACCAGCTCCTCGCGGGTGCTGTCGAGCCGGACCAGGACCTGCCCAGACTCGACCCGCTGCCCCACGCTCACCAGGATCTCCGAGACCTTGTCACCCTCGAAGGTGAAGGTGTACTCCTGTTTGGGAGCCACCGTTCCGTAGACCGTCAAGGACTGAACGACGTTCGCGCGGCTGACCTGCACGGTGTTCGACACCGCCGCGGCCGCCTTCGTCTTGTCCTTTCCCGAGGTCAGGAGGAGGCCAAGGACCACTCCCCCGACCGCCACAACAGCCACTGCGCCCAGAACGACCCACGTGCGGCGCTTCATTTCAACCACTCCTCCACGTCAAGTTCGAGCCCGAGTCCGTCGCGGTAGGCGAGGTAGGCGACCAAGAGGGTGACCCCGCGTTGGTCCGCGTCCGCCATGAACGCGCGCTCCTCTTCCAGAAACGTCTGCCAGTCTTCATCGCTGAGGGACCCGGCCTCCCACTTCGCTTTCGTCACGGTCTCGTCGAGCGACCACTTCTCCCGTTCCATCGGAAGCCGATCCAAACTTGCCAGGGCGGAGCGAAGCGTCGTCTGCTGCGTCAGGAGACGATCCCTCACGGCCTCCTGCGCTGCGGCGAGCTGATCTTCCGCCATCGCGAGCTTCGTCTCGGCGATCTGGACGTCGAGGCTTCTCGTCGGCGAGAAGAGCGAGAAGGCCAGGTTCACTCCCAGCTCCCATCCCTGCGGCGAGACGCTCGCCTTGAACGACAGGTTCGGCAGCGCCGCGAGTCGAGCGCCCTGAACCGCCTCCTTGGCATCCACGATCGACCGTGCGGCCGCCTTCACCTCCGAGGCCTGCGCCACCGCCGACGCCACCAAATCGGTCTGATCGAGGAGCGCGGCCGCGGCTTTCTTCAAGGCGTCCACGGGAAGCGTAAACGACACGAGCGCGTAGTCCTCATCCGTCCCGAGCACCTGCCGACCGAAGCTCGCCTTGTCCGCGGCGTACGACGACTGCCGTTCGCTCAGGGTGATCTGCGCGTCAAGGAGAGTCAGCCGCGCCTGGACCAGCGAGGACTCCGCCGCCAGCCCGGCCTTCACCAGCTCCTGTGCCTGCTTGAGAGCTGCCTCGGCCTGGGACACCGCGGACTGGGCCTGTTCGAGGGCCACCTGCTGTTTCAGGAGACTCCCGTAGGCCGCGACGGTCTCGCGGACGACGGCGTTCCGCGCCGTCGCTAGGGCCGCCCGCCCATCGTCGGCGGCCAGCCGCTTCGCGACGAGCTCCTTCGACGCGGCAAGCGGCTGCGAGAAGTCAAGGCTCTGCGAGAAGCTGACCGCCCAGGAGACCTCGCCCCACTCACCGGTCGTCGGGTTCCACGAGAAGTCCGCTCCTGCCGACACCGCGCTGCTCGTTCCCCAAGGGAACCCCAGTTGGAGAGCGAGCCCCGCGGTCAAACTGCCGGTGATGCCGGCCGGCGTGAGCGTGGGAGGCGAGACCTTGAGGTTGACCGACGGGAGCGCCGCCGCGGCTTGCGCCGCGCTCAGTCGGAGCTCCGCAAGCTTCAACGAGAGCTGTGCCTGGCGGACGTCCGGGTGATGCTCGAGCGCGAGCGTGATCGCCTCCAAGACGGTTCGTCGGGCCGGTCCCGACGCCGATTGCCCCGCCGCGGGGACGAATGCCCCCAGGGCGACACCGATCAGGCAAACAAGAAAGACGGACCCTTTCACTCGTTTGTGCGTTGTCCGTCACCTCCTCGTCACGGGGATGCCTCAATCTACAGGCCCGGCATCAACCCGGGCAAGCCTAGCTCTCCCCTGTGAAGCGGGGAGGGCAGAGTTGTGACGGAGTTGTGAAGGCGAGGGAGGCGCCGGGCCGATTCGACCGCCCGACGGCAGGGTGCGGCCCACGGACTCGATCCGAACCGCTCCACCGGCGTATGATCGCCCGGTG
>JAPLGE010000180.1 GCA_026390315.1 Candidatus Bipolaricaulota bacterium | reverse complement strand
AGGTCGCGGTGGAGAAGCTCGGCTCCTGGCGGCTCTTCTAGTCGCCCCGCGCCGCGCAGCAACACAAGAGGCATAGAGGGCGCGTCCTCCGGGGCGGCCGAAAGAGGGAGGGGGAACATCATCCACGAGAGGAAATCCATGATGAAGGCGGTTCGCCGCTACTGGCCGGCGGTGCTCGTCCTGGGAGGGCTCCTCCTTGCGATCGGGAGCATCGCCGGGTGCTCGTCCACCGCAGGCATCCCGACGGCGGGCACAATGAACGCCGAGGTCTCGGTCGTCGCAGATCCCGAGGGAGGCACCGACGTCACAAGCCTCTCCTGCACGTTCGAGGTGACGGAGATCCCCGGGTCCGGGACCGCGCCGATCGCCGTCCGCGCGAGCTGGGCCGCGTCGTGCGGCGTGCACAAGACCGAGGCGTTCACGTTCACGGGGGGGACGAAGACCTTCCTCACAACGTACGAAGAGGCAGGCGGGTACTCCCTCGACAAGACCTTCTGGGTCGAGATCCGGTGGACGGACGCCCGGGGGAGCCACGTGGTGAGGAGCGCCCAGGCGCCGTGCAGCGCCCTCTAGGAACGGGTCGCCCGGACGTGGGTGGCCGCGCTCGTCTCGTTCATGGGGCGAGGCCTGGCCGGGAGGGACGTCAGCGAAGGGTGACCCGACGCCGCGCGATCCGTCCCGTCCCGCGTTCGATGCGGAGGATCTCGCCCGAGGCGAGCGGCCGCCAGTCCCCTCCGAGCTCCCGGATCACCTCGGAGGAGAAGACGGGGCCCTCCCTCGTGTCGCACTCGCGGAGCGTGTAGTACTGCTCGTGCCCCCGCCACGCCGAGACGACCCACGCCTCCCTCTCCGAGACGAGAAACGCGTTGAGCGAGGTGTAGTCGCGGAACGAGGCGACAACGTCCTCCCCCTCACCGAGCGGGTCCTGGGCGTGGATCGCCTCGAGGAGACGATCGAAGTACGCCTCCGAATCCGTCGCCCCCTCGGCCCTCGGCGAGCGAGGGAGCGGGTCGCGGATCGTCCCGTTGTGCGAGAAGGACCACGACTCGCCGTCGTCGACCCGCTCGAACGGGTGGACGTTCTCCATCTGCACCCCGCCGCACGAGGCCCGGCGGGCGTGGAGGAGGACGATCCGACGATCGGCGAGCGCCGGGAACGCCGGATCTTCCCAACAGGCCTCGAGGCCCCGGACGCGCGACAAGACCCCGTCCTGCTCAATGACGGCTCCCCAGCCGTCCGGATGCTGGAAGTGGCCCGGCCGCTCGTAGAGCTCGTGGCGGGCGTTTCGGCCCTGCGCCATGCGCAGGAACCCCTCGAGCACGCGGCCCCCGAGAACCCCGTTCGGCGCGAGCACCATCCGACACACGGACGGACGACCGCCTCCTTCTCCCGCAAGACAAGCCCCACGGATTCTACTCGAGACGCGAGATAGGGAGACGCCGCGCCCGCGCGGTTGCCGCGCTCTCGCCCTTGCGCTAGGCTCTCCGCTCTCGCCGAAGAAGCGAGCCAATGGAGGGAGGTACGATGGCCGAGAAGTCACTTCTCATCGTCGGCGGCGGCATGGCGGGCCTCGCCGCCGGCTGCTACGCGCAGATGAACGGGTACCGAAGCGAGATCCTCGAGGCGGGACGCGTCGCCGGGGGACTCTGCTCCGCCTGGACGCGGAAGGGCTACACCTTCGATACGAGCATCCACTTCCTCTCCGGGTGGAAGACCGGCGCGCTTCGAGGGGTCTGGGAGGAGCTCGGGGCGGTCCAGGGCCGCGAGTTCATCGTCCACGAGGAAGCCGGACGGATCGAGGCCCAAGGGAAGACCCTCGTCGTCCACCGCGACCTCGACCGGTCCGAGGAGCATCTCCTCTCCTTCTCTTCCGCTGATGCCGCCCGGATTCACGAGTTGATCGACCTCGCCCGCCGCTGCACGACGCTCGACATGCCCGTCGGAAGGCCGCCCGAGCTCCTCGGCCCGATCGGGCTCGCCCGCATGCTCTTCCAGATCCGGCCCTTCCTCTCCATCTGGCGCAAGTACTCGAAGCTCTCCATCCAGACGTTCGCCGCGGGGTTCCGCGATCCGTTCCTCCGCGAGGCCGTTCGGCTCCTGGGCGACGGCACCGCGTGGCCGATGCCCGATCGGCCCTTGGCGAGCGTCGCCATGCAGCTCGCCTGGGAGCACACCGGGAACGCAGGCGCGCCC
>JAPLGE010000195.1 GCA_026390315.1 Candidatus Bipolaricaulota bacterium | reverse complement strand
CCGATGATCACCGGCAGGAGCTGCGGGGTGAGACCGACGGCGAGCGCGAGCGAGAAGAGGAACGAGTCGAGGATGGGCCGAGCGAAGTAGGTGTTCACCACGAAGATGGCGA
This sequence comes from Candidatus Bipolaricaulota bacterium, assembly GCA_026390315.1. Taxonomy (GTDB): domain Bacteria; phylum Bipolaricaulota; class Bipolaricaulia; order UBA7950; family UBA9294; genus JAPLGE01. Next base: position 1,897 of record JAPLGE010000195.1, on the reverse strand, counting down.
CGACGAGAAGGAGTGTCACCTCCATCAGGAGGTACCCGAATCGCCTCACCCCTCGCTCGAACTCCGTCTCGGGAGGTCGAAGCTTCAGCCGCTGCGAGATCCGGCCGAACTCGGTGGAAGCACCGGTCGCCGCGACGACCGCCGTTGCCCCACCGCTCACCACGTGCGTTCCCATGAAGAGCTCGTTGGCGCGGTCTTTGAGGGGCGCACCCGCCGCGACTGGACCGGAGGCCTTCTCGACCGGGAACGTCTCGCCAGTGAGCGTTGCCTCGTTCAAGAAGAGGTCCTTCGACTCGAGAAGAAGGCAATCGGCCGGGATCAGGTCGCCCGCGCCGAGGGCGACGACGTCGCCGGGAACGATGTCTTCCACGGCGACGTCCGTGCGCGCGCCGTCTCGAAGGACGGTCGCTCGGACCCGGACGATGTCGATGAGCTTGCGGACCGCGTTGGCTGCTCCTCGCTCCTGCCAGAATCCAAGGGCGCCGCTCAAGAGAACGATGGCGAGGATGACCAGCGCGTTCGTGGCGTCGCGAAGAAAGAGGGAGAGGAAGGCCGCCGCGATCAGGATGAGGATGATCGGGCTTCGGAACTGCCCGAGAAAGAGGACGAGTTCGCTGGAGCTCCTCTTCGGCCGAAGGCGATTCGGGCCGTAGCGAACGAGGCGATCCGCAACCACGGCGCTTGAGAGCCCTTCGGGCGTCGTCTCAAGCGCTGCGAGAACCTGAGCCGCGGGGAGCGACCAGAAGGGAAAAGCCTCTTCAGAAGGGCGAGCCCCGTGTGCCCGCTGCGAGTTCAGCATCGTCCTCCTGTGCTACGCCGATCAGGCCTTCGCGCGAGTCTTGCCAAGGAGCATGGTACACCGGAAGAGCGGGTTCGGAAGTCTCGCCCTTCCGAGGCTCCAAAGCGCCCTCCGGGGAAGCGAGAGTAGGAACGAAAGGAGACGGGGAGTGAATCGACATCCAAGAAGAAGGTGGGCGGGACAAGCCGTTCTCACGACACCTTCTGACGACGTGGGGGTAGGTTCCCTGACGCGGGCCCGGGAAGGGGCCGCTCGAGACGGCCGGCCCGGGGTAAGGTAGGAGGGAAACGAGTCACTATGCACCGGATGAAGATGGATCGTCGCGGTCTCTTCAAGATCTTGCTCCTGGGTGCCTCGCTCGCGCTCCTCGCGGGCGGCTGCGTGTGGGCCGACCTGGGGTCGGCCGGGGCGGGCGCAGGCTCGGCCGAGGGGATCCTCCTCTTTGGGGTCGGGATGCACATCGAGCCCATGGGCGCGCGGGTGAGCGAGGTCGCCCTCGCGGCGGGGGCGAAACAGGCCCCGATCGACCCGCGCCGGGCAGACTACCGGGACCCGCCGTACTTCGCGCAGCACGTCCGCAACCTCCTCACCTTGGCAAGCGTTCTCGAGCGGCACGGAGGGAGGATGACGGTTCAGGCTCAGTCTCCGTTCACGGTGGTCGCCGCCGAGACAGGGAATCGGGTTCTCTCGGATCTTGAGACGAGGGGGCACGAGATCGCCCTCCACTTCCACGAGGACGCTCACCTCGGACAGAACCCCGATCGTCTTCCGGTGTCCGTCTGGTCCGAAGTGATGACCGAGGAGATCGGCTACATCCAGGACGCGGGCGTCCACGACCCCGTCCGGTACTGGAGCGGCGGGAACCTGTTCACCGGGATTCTCGAGGCGGCCGCCGCGGCGGGCCTCAGCGTGAACAGCGACTGGAAGAACCCACAGACGCAGGCCACCCCGGAGGCGCTGTTGGGGGTCCATCCCTGGCGGCCGGCAGGCGGGACGAATGGGACGAGCCTGACCCTCTCTGCCGCGCATGACCCGAACGGACCGATCGTCTTCCTCCCAAACGGAGCGGTCGAGCCGGACGAGTGGGCGAGAAAGCGC
>JAPLGE010000154.1 GCA_026390315.1 Candidatus Bipolaricaulota bacterium | reverse complement strand
GGGGATCGGGACGGCGCTCGACGTCATCCCCGGGATGCGGAAGGACCTCATCCTTCACGCCGGGCCTCCGCTCGCTTGGGAGAAGATGTCCGGCCCGCTGCGCGGGGCCGTGATCGGCGGCCTCCTCTTCGAGGGGCTCGCGAAGAACCCAGACGAAGCCGAGCGGCTCGCCGCCTCCGGGAAGATCACGTTCGAGCCCTGTCACCACCACGGCGCGGTCGGGCCGATGGCCGGGGTCACGACCGCCTCGATGCCCGTGTGGATCGTCGAAAACGAGGCGTTCGGGACCCGTTCGTACTCGACCCTGAACGAGGGCCTGGGGAAGGCCCTCCGCTACGGCGCGTACTCGGCCGAGGTGATCGAGAGGCTGCGCTGGATGGCTGACGTGCTCGCCCCCGCCCTGCACGCTGCCCTGATCGCGCGGGGAGGGCTCGATCTCCGGACCCTCATCGCGCAGGCCCTCCAGATGGGCGATGAGGGCCACAACCGCAACCGCGCCGGGACCTCGCTCCTCATCCGCGAGCTTGCCCCGTTCCTTGTCGAGGTGGGCCTCGCGGCGAAGGACCTGCGGCGGATCCTTGAGTTCCTGAACGGAAACGACCATTTCTTCCTCAACCTCTCCATGGCCGCGGCCAAGGCCTCCCTTGACCCCTGTTCCGGCATCCCCGGAAGCTCGATGGTCACCGTGATGAGCCGAAACGGCACCGACTTCGGGATCCGCGTCTCCGGTCTCGGCGACCGTTGGTTCACGGCCCCGGCGCCCAAGGTCGACGGGCTCTACCTCCCCGGCTTCTCGGAGAAGGACGCGGCGCTCGACATGGGTGATTCCGCGATCACCGAGACTGCAGGAGTCGGCGGCTTCGCCATGGCCGCGGCGCCGGCGATCGTCCAGTTCGTGGGAGGAACGGCGTCGATGGCCCTGGAGATCACCCGCCGCATGCGCGAGATCACCCTCGCCGAGAGCGAGGCCTACCGGATCCCCGCCCTCGACTTCGCGGGAACCCCGACCGGGATCGACCTCCTCAAGGTCGTCGAGACCGGGATCCTGCCCGCGATCAACACCGGGATCGCACACAAGGATGCGGGGATCGGCATGGTCGGCGCCGGCCTCGTCACCCCGCCGCTTGAGTGCTTCGCCGCTGCCGCGCGCGCCCTGGTAGAGGCGTTGCGCGAAGGCGCGCCCACGGAGGCCGCCTCATGACGGCTGCCTGCGCCCTACGAGCTACACGCTACGGGCTACAAGCCGCAAGCTACGCGCCACACGCCGCTTCTCGAACCCCGAACGCCTTTCCTCTTCCCACGCGCCACGTGCCACCGAGCTACACGCCACGTGCTACAAACAAGAGTAAGGAGGTAGATCCATGAAGATCCTAGACCTCACGATTCCCTTCGGGGTCGCGACCCCGCCCTGGCCGACCTACGAGCCCCTGCAACTCAAGTACTTCAAGCGCCTCGCCCCCAACGGCGCGAACGGCCAGCTCCTCACCCACTCAAACCACGTGGGGACGCACCTCGACGGCGAGATCCACTTTCACACCCCGGGAAAGGACATCGCCTCGCTCAACTTCGACTACCTCGTGCACGAGGGCGTCGTGGCCGACGTCTCCGACGTCTGCGGGGACTACGACGTCTACACCTCGCAGATGATCGAGGAGCGGGTCGAGGTGAAGGAAGGCGACATCCTCGTCATCCACACCGGCTACCACCACTACGGCTGGGACCAGCCGACCGCCGACGAGATCCGCTACATGGTCAAGCACCCCGGCCCGGACCGCGAGTTCGCGCTGTGGTGCCGGAAGAAGAAGATCCGCTGGATCGGGGTCGACTGCGGGTCGGCCGACCACCCGATGAACACGATCCTCCGCGACTGGATGCCGCGCCAGGCGCGCGAGGCCGAAGCCCACTTCCGGGTGAAGTACGGGAAGCCTCTCGCTGAGTTCTTCGACGACTCGAAGTACCAGCTCATGCACCTTGAGCTCTTCAACCACGGGATCATCCACGCCGAGTGTCTGGGCGGGGACATCGACCTCCTCCTGAACGAGCGCGTGGAGATCGGCTGCTTCCCGTGGCGGTTCGTGGACGGAGAGAGCTCGATCTCCCGCATCGTCGCCTTCCTCGACGACAAAGCCTACGCTGCAAAGATCAAGAAGAAGGAGACCTGCGGGCTCACCCGGTTCGGCGACGTCGCCGGAGCGGAGAACCCGGCCCTGCATGAGCGAGCGAGGAAGAAGGGACGCCGCGGCTGATCTCTCCCACCCCCAGGTATCCTCTGGCGTTCGCTCCTTGTCTTACATGACACGGTGATCTATGGTGTCCTCACCGGGGCTTGTCTCTACACCGGTATTGATGTACGATGAGCCGATCGACGCCATGGAGAGTCGTCTACTACGAAACCTCGCTGGGCAGGTGCCCAGTCGAGGCGTTCCTCGACGGTCTCGATCGGCGAGCGCGGGTGAAGGTGCTTGCCGCGATCGACCTCCTCGAAGAGGAAGGACCGGGACTCCGGAGGCCGTACGCAGACTACTTGCGAGATGGGATCTACGAGCTCAGGGTGCGAGTTGGACGCGTGCAGTACCGGATTCTCTACTTCTTCTGCCGGAGAACAGACATCGTCCTGGCATGCCCTATTGTGAAGGAGACGGATCGAGTCCCGGAGGGTGCGATCGATCGCGCGACCCAGTGCAGAGAGGACTGGCTGAGGAGACACCGTGAGGACACATAGGGAGTACCTTAGGAAGCAGCTTGCGAACAAGACGTTCGCGCGAGAGTTCGAGCGTGAGAAGAAGCGGCTTCGTATTGCCTACGACATCCATACAGCGCGGGAGCGCCTTGGCTTGACGCAACAGGCGCTCGCGCAGAAGGCCGGTGTCACGCAGCAGATGGTGTCGCGCATCGAGACTGCCTCCACGGCCAACATGGCCCACGGCTCCGTATGCAAGATCGCGGCCGCGCTGGGTATGGAGGTCGGCCTGGTCTCGAAGGACCGCTGATTGGGAACCTCTAGAGGCGAGGTCCCGTCAGAGAGCGCGTCTGTGGTCCGCATTGGGCCGGACGCATGGCAGTGGCTCACCGCGGCCGATCGCTCCGGCCGCGTCGGTGGGCGCTTCCGCGGCGGGGTGAACGCCGTCTTCGGTTCCGAAGCTCTCGTGTGCTTTCAGTCTCAGAGCGTCCCCATCCATCCCTGGGCTCTCGTCGCGGACCTCGCGTGGGAGGAGGTCGAAGAGGGAGCCCCGGTCACGGTTTCGAGAGCTAAGCTCTCCGTCGGCCGGTTCGCGCTACCTCTCGAGGAGGCCGAGGTCGTCGACCTCACCTTCCACCCGCCAGAGCACCTCGTCTCCCTCAAGGAGCTTCACGAGCGCGTCGCGTTGATCGAGCAGCTTCTGGCTGAAACGCCCGATCCCTTCGAGAGCGAGTTCGACCGGGCCTTCGTCCGCGACCGCGACCGGATCCTCGCCGAGTGGCAAGAGACCGGCGCCCCGGAGGTCCTTCTCGAGCTCATCGGCCGCGGCCCCGGCACCACCCCCGCCGGCGACGACACCCTCATCGGCCTCCTCGCCGGCCTTGAGGTTCTCGCTGCCGTTGCCCCTGGCCTCGCCGCTTCTCGTCTACAGGCCACGCGCCACGTGCCACGGGCCTCCCCCCCGACGAGCCTTCTCTCCGCCCAAGTACTCACGAGCGCCGCCGCCGGGCGCTTCCCTTCCACCCTGCTCGAGCTCGAGTTCGCCATTCTGGACCCAGCAGCGTCACCCACTCACCTCGTCGGCGCAGTGAGCGCAGCTCTTGCCACCGGGCAAACAACGGGCAAGGCTGCTCTCGACGGGCTCGCCGCCGGTCTAATTGGCTTCCGGGGCATCCTTGCTGGGCAGCCTCGGACGATCTGTCATCGCAAGACCTGACCCATCGTTTGCGAAAACAATGGTAGACCCCATCATCATTTGGCCTCGGGAACCACGACCGGCGGAACAAACGTGCACTCGGAGATCCCGGGATCGGAGGCCAGTTCTCTCCCTGCGCTCTGAACAGGGGCAGGGTGATGCAAGCCGCCATCTGGTACGAACGGCGCGGGAGTCGCAGGCCGTGGGTGCGCCCCGCCACCTGCGATGTGTCGATGCAGGACCAGACTCCGTCGTCAGCACGTCTCTCTCCAACAAAGGCGTTGTGTCAGCCCTAGAATCAGATGTTGCGTTGGCAGTAGACTACGTAGGATGGGGGTTGGGTATGGCGATCGACTTCAGGAACATGCAGAGCGAGGCCCAGTTTGAGGAGATGTGTCGGCAGCTTGTCTGCGCCGAACACCCCAACGCCGTCCCTGTCGAGGCACTCCCGGGCGATGAAGGCATGGATGCGTTTGAGGGTGTCATCGATGAGGGCATGGACCACATCTGGCAGTTCAAGCACTTTCCCCGCGGGATCGGGAAGAGCCAGCAGAAGCAGATTCAGAGTTCGCTGAAGGCAGCAATCAACAGACACAATCCAAGGAGTTGGACTCTGCTGACGTCTACGGATCTCAGCCCGGACAACCACAGATGGGTGAAGAAGCAGCGACGGGACTATCCGGGAACCAAGATCGACGTTGTTCCGGCAACACGCATCCGCGAGATGCTCGTCAGACACCAGGGCATCCGCAAGCAGTACTTCCCACTGCAGGACGAGAAGATCGATGTAGTGATGCGAATGGTAGCGCGGGACACTCGAGCCAGTCGTCCGAAGACCGCTATCCTGCAGAGTGTGCAGAACGACGTCGCTGTCTTGAATGACGATAGCCCACACTTCAAGTACACGTTCTCGGTCGATGAGAGCTGTGTGCGCATCGGTGTCGAGCCTCGAACGCCTGAAGCAAGCCGGATGGCTGTGGCACGTATGAGACTCACGTTTCCCGACGGTGACGCGCAAGGTGAGGCCGCTCTGAAGAGGTACATGTCCGAAGTAGATGCAGGGCGTCCCGTAGTCATCCCAGGCCAGTACATCACCATTCTCGAATCCGTCTTCGACCAGTTCATGGGGAATGGCCAGCGGATCAGTGAGCTACACATCATTCCGAGGGTTCCCGATGTCCGACTCCCGACTCGGGTCTACGCAGCTCACGGCGGTGAAGAAGCACGCGTTGGGTATGTGGACCTTCGGCTCATTAGGCGGGGTAAAGAGGAACTCGAGTTCTCGAATGCAGCTCAGACAGGAATGCCCTTCAAGGTCTGTCTGACGTTCAAGGGCAAGCTGCCCGGCGCGCTTCAGGTCTGGCTCACGAGCCCGGGTGGCATGAGACCAAGCGTTGTGATTGAGTACGAGAGAGTTCTGGCCATCATGGGGCGGCCAGGCGCGACGGTCACGCTGGAATCCCTGAGTACGGGAGTGACCATCACATCGCCGATCGAAGTGACGAGCGGGGAGTCGTCGGAGGGGAGACTCATGCTCTACGAGGACTTGCTGCTCATCGAGAGAAACCTCGATCCGGAGTTGACCCTTCCCGACGAGATAACCGAAGCTGACTACCTCTCGATAGTGGGTCTCACCCGCGCTCTGCGCATTGGGATGGTTACAAGGTGCGGCACAGCAAAAGTGGTCGTGGTTCCGCATGATCGAAGACAGCTGCGCGAGCTCGCGGATAGCGGCGAGACACTCACATGGTTGGCGAAGGACGGTGTGGAGAGTTTCACGCTATTCGGGCGAGTGTATGAGTTCGGATTCGAATCACTCATGACCGGCCCCGTCACCATCCTCGAAGAGGGGCTCCCGGACGGCGGAGTGTTGGTTGGCATGATCGGCGACATGCACATCACCTATGGGAGTGGGCGATACGCAGGACCGGCGGCGGATCTCGAGAGGCGCTAGGGACGCTTGCAGGATGCTTGGGGGCGGACGCTTGGGGTCAGGTCTTCCGTTTTGGTGTCCGTGCTGCTTGGGGTCAGATCTTGTTTCTTGGTGTCCGCTGCGGCCTGCGCAGCTGGGGGCCAGTGTTCACTCTTGAATTGGCCTTCCTGCCCTGCCGGGGGACGTCGCGAAGCATTCGAGAGACAGCGACCCATTCCCACGCTGCCAGGTCGGGTCCTGCACCGAGACTATCCGCGGCGGCGTACGTGGCGGCGTGAGCGGCGTAGGTAGCGGCGTGAGCGGCGTGGGTGGCAACGTGGGCAGTGGCGGCGGCGTGACCGGCGGCACGGGCGGCGCCGCAGGCGGCGGTATGGGCAGCGAAGGCGCGGGCGGCGGCGTGGGCAGCGAAGGCGGCGGCGCGTACCTCACTCAGCGCTATCTCACCACGCGCCCAGGCGCGCGCCGCTTCGACAGCTTTCCGGGGTCGGGTGTCTTTGGGGTACTTCTCCTCGAAATACGGGAGCACGCGCTCGGCGCAGTCGGCGGCCCAAAGCACCAGCGACCTGTGGTCCCGCATCGCTGCTTCTTTGGCGCCCTGCTCGTCACGGCGTCCGGACGGGGTCAGCTCTTGTTTCTTGGTGCCTTGGCTAACATCTCCCGGCGGCATGCGCGTCAGGGCAAGTAGCTCGCCGCCACGATCGGGGTCGTGACGAGGATGTCGTAGGATTGGTCGACCTTCGCCAGCAAGACGATGGCCAGGTTCCTCTCCGCATCCACAAACACCCTTCCCTTTCCAAGGTCGAAGGCCGCGTCCATGAGATAGGGGACCTGCGGGTTCGCATCGACGGCCTTCACGGGCGCCGCCCCGTGTCGGCACTCGCCCACGGTGTTGTCAGCATACAGCACGAGAACGCCGGACGACGGCAAGTTGGCATCCGAGTTGATCGATTGGCGGTTCTCCACCAGGTAGTAGGTATCCGCGGTCAGCGGGATCTTGATCACGAGCGTGGCGGAGGCCGGGTCTGCCAGCGGGTCGAGCCGGACCGTGGCTGTCTCTTCCGGAGCGACCAGGACCACCTTGGCCGAATCGATCCACCCCAGACGCAGCTTCGTCCAAGAGGAGAGCCCTGCAGGCGGCAGCTCCCGGTCGTACGGGAAGTGGGAAGACAGAGGGTCCCAGTACCCCATGTTGACCAGACACGCGGGCCAGTCCTCAACCTGCTGGAACTGCGCTTGGATGTCGTGGTCGTACAAGCAGGGGGTCAGCCGCTGTCCATTCACAGCGCCGCCCAGCATGTGGGTGATGTCGTGGACGTAGGTGCCCAAGTGCGCGTTCTCGCAGAAGATGGCCACGTTCGGGACACGTTCCCCGCTTCGATTGGTCAGAACGTTCGTGCTCGACCACCCAAGCATCCCCGGGAAGCCGCACAGGCCCACCATGCCGTACTCCACGTGGGTAGCTCCCAGGGCGAGGACCACGTACGCATCTTCGGAGAACGTGACGTCGGCATCGGCCGCGTCCACCGCGTCCC
>JAPLGE010000194.1 GCA_026390315.1 Candidatus Bipolaricaulota bacterium | reverse complement strand
GAGCACTTCTACGACGCCGGCGTTGGGATCTGCCACCAGGTCCTCCCGGAGATGGGGTTTGCGCTCCCCGGGAGCTTGATCCTTGGCTCCGACTCCCACACCACCGCCTACGGCGCGTTCGGCGCCTTCTCCGCCGGGGTCGGCCGTTCGGAGATGGCCGCCCTCTATGCGACGTCGCGGATTTGGCTCAAGACCCCGGCGACCTTCCGCATCGACGTCACCGGAAAGCTCAAGGAGCCGGTGACGTCGAAGGACCTCGTGCTCCAGATCATCGGTGACATCGGCGCGGATGGCGCCCTCTACCGCTCGGTCGAGTACATGGGTGAAGGGATCGAGGCGATGAGCCTCTCCTCGCGCCTCGTCCTTTCAAACATGGCGGTCGAGATGGGTGCGAAGAACGGCTACTGCGCCCCGGACAAGAAGACCTTCGCCTTCCTCAAGGGCCGCGCCGTGGCCGAGTACACCCCGATCTACCCCGACCCGGACGCCGTGTACGAGAGGGTCCTCACCTACAACGCCTCCGCGCTCGGCCCGCAGGTGGCGAAGCCCCACACCGTGGACAACGTCGTCCCGGTGGAGGAGGTTGCGGGGACGAAGATCGACCAGGCGTTGCTCGGGACCTGCACCAACGGCCGCCTCGAGGACCTACGAGCGGCCGCGCGGTTCCTCGAAGGGAAGAAGCTCGCCAAGGGCGTGCGCATGCTCGTCCTCCCCGCCTCGCAGGAAGTGCTCCTCGAGGCCCTCGATCAGGGATTGATCCAGGTCTTCGTGAAGGCGGGCGCCATGGTGCTGAACCCCGGCTGCGGCCCGTGCCTCGGGGCGCACGAAGGGGTCCTCGCCGCAGGCGAGGTCTGCCTTTCGACCGCCAATCGGAACTTCAAGGGACGGATGGGATCGGCGGAGGCGTCGACCTACCTCGCCTCGCCGGCGACGGTCGCCGCGTCGGCGGTCACGGGCATGATCACCGATCCCCGCCATGCTCACGCTGGAGGTGACGCATGATCGAAGGGAAGGTCTGGAAGTACGGAGACGACGTCAACACCGACGTCATCTTCCCCGGGAAGTACACCTACAAGCCGATGACGCCCGCGGAGATGGCCGAGCACGCCCTCGAAGACCTCGACCCCACGTTTGCCAAGGAAGTGAAGAAGGGCGACATCCTCGTCGCTGGAGCGAACTTCGGCTGCGGCTCCTCGCGCGAGCAGGCCGCCACGTGCGTCAAGGCCGCCGGCGTCGCCGCGGTCATCGCGGTCTCCTTCTCGCGCCTCTTCTTCCGGAACGCCATCAACGAAGGCCTCCCCGTGGTCGAGCTCGCCTACGGAACCGATGCCATCAAGAAGGGTGACACGGTCGGGATCGACTTCGAGCGCGGCGTCGTCATCCACGAGGGACGAGAGTACCACTTCCCCGCCCTGCCCAAGGAAGTCCTCGCCATCCTGAACGACGGCGGCCTGATCCCGCACGTGAAGAAGCTGCTGGGGAAGGCGTAGAGTCGAGAGCCAGGGTTCGACCGCAGCGCTGGTTAGATGGTCAGTCTCGTCCGCCCGGGGCACGGCCTGCCGCCAATCCAATGCGTCATCGCAGGACCCAAACCGCTCCTTCCCGTGGCCCTCTGCCTCCAAACGAGGAGTTGACTCCAGCGCCCGCTCACCATGGGAGTCACATCCCCCGCTCCAGCCACGCCGGCTCAGCACCGGCAGCCGTCTTCTCCAGGTACCCACGAAGGCATTGACGAACACGGTCCTTCCAGGACAGAACCTGTCCAGCATCGACCTTGACGTTCTCGCCATGCACGACGGCGTTCCTCGTCTCGTACAGCGACTCTACGGCTTGCCGCGCGTCGGATTGCCTGAGATGCGGCGCTTCGGACACGATCAGAGGGGCCACGAGCCGAGCTATCCGCTTTCCTTTGCCGCGTCCAGGTCCTTCCGGCACCAAGGCTTCGAGGCATATCACGAGGTCTAGCACCTTGTCCAAATGGTTCGCGCGAGCATACGAATCGCTGAACCGGTCAAGGGCAACTGCCAGGTAGGGCCGGCCGTTGAGCGACAAGAGAACATCTTTCGTCTTGCACCACAGCTCAGCCGCCTGACTGAGTCCCCGAGGCGAGACCTGCACTTCTCCCTCTCCGAGAGCGTTGAGGGAGCCGTAGTCTGCCCGGGGGAAGACCTCGTACGCGCCCTGCTGGGGCGACGAGAAGCAAGCCATTCGCCACCCCAGAGTACCCGGGAACGTCAGGCGCAGTGCAAGTGCGGCCTTCTCGACGTGACGCCTCAGGACGCGGAAATGCCCTAGATTGGCCGTATCCTCATGGGAATCGAACTGCCCCTCAAGCGCAGCGAGGCCTTGTCCGTCAAGTACTGCAAACCGGTCCACCCTCCCGAGAGCAGACAACTCGTCCTCACCGCATCGCCGTAGGCGAATCGTGTCAGATAGTCTGAACTCCGACCCCGGCAGGCGGAAGCTCTCCAGCAGGAGAGCCACACTGATGACCCGCGCCAAGCCTTCGTTTCGCTCCATCACAAGTAGGTAGTATGCACCAGGAAGACTGCAGCAGTGCGTGCCGCCATGCAAATCGGAGATGCTGGGGAAGCGTCACCTGCTTCGGCCATGCGGAGCGCTCAGCGAAACCGTCGCCGACCCACGAATCGGCCAGCCCCGCAACAGGTCGGCTTGCGGGCTGGCCCTCGTTCGCTTGGCTCTACGTTCCCGCAGTTCGGCCGGTCTGTGTGTAGGGAGCACGTACCCCGCAGCGGGTGGTAGCGGAAATGAGTGTTGTGTCCCTGATGTCCGCACCTTCGCCAAGGAAGTGAAGAAGGGCGACATCATCGTGACCCGCACGAACTTCGGCTGCGGCTCCTCGCGTGAACAGGCCGCCACCTGCGTCAAGGCCTCTGGCGTCGGAGCAGTCATTGCCGTCTCCTTCTCCCGCCTCTTCTTCCGGAACGCGATCAACGAGGGGCCCCCGTCGTCGAGCTCGCCGGCGGCACCGACATGATCCAGAAGCGAGAGACGGTCCAGATAGACTTCGAGAAGGCCTCGTCCTCCACAAGGGGGAGAGCTATCCCTTCCCCGCCCTCCCCAAGGAGGGCCTCGCCATCTTGAACGACGGCGGCTTGATCCCGCACGTGAGGAAAGCACTCGGCAAGGGGTAGAGGGCGTCTCTGCTGGAAGGGTTCTTCAAGAAGCAGGCTTTGGCCATCCCCCCTGTCCCGAGGCGATCCCGCAGCTCTTGACGTGGCCCGCGCGTTACGCATAATGCGTTACGCATGGTGCGTAAGATGACGAACTCGTTTCAGTACGGCGGCGTGGTAGGAAGACGGTGCGCAGGAGACGGCTAGCAGTGGCGGCGGGAGCGGCGGTAGCCGTCGCAGCGTTGGTGGCTGCAATCGCGCTTCACGGCGGCGACGCGATTCGCCCTCTCAGCGGAGTGGTGGAAGTCACTGACGGCGACACCATCAGGACGAGCACGCCGCAACTGCGGCTTAGGTCAGGTGCTATCACCAACAGCATCCGCCTTGCGGGCATCGACGCCCCGGAAGGCGGAACCCCGTGGTCCGAGGAAGCGAAGGACGCTCTCGCATCACTGGTTGCCAAGAACCGGCTATCCGTTCGGCAGGTGCACGTGTCCGAGAACTCGAATTGGGATCGTGCGCTCGGCTTCGTCTTCAAGAGCGGTGATCCATTGAGCCTCAACGAGACGATGCTCGCTGCCGGCTGGGCACGCGTGTACACATGCGAGGAAACGGAGAGTGATCTCCAGGCCAAGATGGTCCAGGCGCAGTTGGATGCTGTTCGCAACCGCAGAGGGTTTTGGAGCAATCAGCAAGACTTGGTCATCGCGGCGATCCAGTATTGGCTGGAAGACGAACAGCTCTTCCTGATGAACCGTGGCACCGTCGAGCTATCCCTCGATGATCTCTACATTGAGGATGCAGCACCATCCAGCCCGCACAGGCTGTCAGTAGTCGAGGAGGCGGGACGGTCGTCGATACTGCCGGGTGAGACGCTCGAGATCAGGACCCGCCGGGTATGGAACGACGGTGGGGACCAGGCAGACCTCCACAGGCTCCGGCCCGATGGCCCCCGTGAAGAGATCGACTCCTATGTGTACAAGGGTCCAAGCTGACCCCCAACTGCCACTGACAAGGCGAACAGCAGGGGGGTTCTTGAGATAGGAGGTAATCAGGCGATAGATACCCGTTACGCCGCGCACACAGGGGTGCCACGGAATAGGTTGTGCGTCCAGCAAACTCGCACCCCCGTCCACGCTGACGTCCGGCATGAGAGACACCATTCTGGCGCAGCCCGTTGGTCTATTTGCCATTGTTCTGCTCCGTTGGGGGTTCTTGGACCGCCTGGTCGCGTCCCGCGTCTCCCCCGACTCGCCGGGGCCGCAGCTCGGAGAGTTCCTTGCCCAGCTCTTCGTTCAGCTTCCGCAGATCAGCGTTGATTTCACCGAGGGCTGTGCGCAGCTCCGCCTCTTTCATCTCAGCCTTGGTTTTGCGCGCCGAGGCAAGCACAGTGAAGAGAGAGCCAAAGAGTGCGGCGAGCACCGCCGCTGCTGCCGTTGCCACAGTGGCTGCGGAGACACCTGTCGTGGGCTTGTCCACCCCCAGGCGCACGACCGTGGCCAATGTGGCCAGAGAACGTCCCTTCAACTTCGGAGTACCCGAACCAAGGTCACCGTAGAAGAAAACGCTAAGCGAGAATTCCTCGCGCCGTTTCAGTCGGGCGAAGTCGATGTACACGCGATGCTCTTCTGCGGCCACCCGTACCCCGAAGGAGAGGTCACCCTCCGGGGTCCCGCCCAAATCAGCCGTCAGTAGCGTCACAGTCTCGGGAAACTCGACGTACAGCTGTTCGTCTGGGGCATGCGTGACGACAGTGTTCCCCGCGTTCCGCACGGCAAGGACCATCTGCTGTAGCCCGTCGACTGGCTCGCCGTCAAATAGAACCTGTACCTGCACACTGTGCCCCGAAGGGGTTGCCAGGGTTTGCTGCGCAAACGGGACATACGACGTTCTGGCCATCTCGAGGCGAAGAACGGGCGGGTTGAGGACCAGGTTGAAGAGCAGAGTGAGGAGGAGACTGACAACGCCGACTACTCCGAACAGGAAGCCAAGCCACGCAGGCAGATCCTTCCACGGACGTCTCCAGTTCATGGGAAATGAGTATAGCGCAGCTGGCTACTCCCGTCTCGCTGCACTCAGGGTCTGGACCTTCGCTCTGCGGGCACCGGGGTCGGACCTTCCTCATGGTGTCCTTGCCGAGAAGCGCGATCAGGCCGCTGGATCGCGCGGCGCGGCTCGTAGGGGTCGGGTTCGTAGAGTCGGGCGCTTGCGAGCAGGTGTTCATGCATCATGTCTTGCAGCTTCCCCGACGGGCTTCGCGATGCTGCTGACGATCGAGCAATGCGGGCCAGCATGGCCAGCCATCTCCCGCTGCTTGCACCCTGCGGACGAAGACAATGCCATGTGAGAGAGTCTCCACCCTCTGGATCAGATAGCGAGGGGGTGATCTACATTCCGGTGCCGTCGAGATGGAAGCGACGGACCTCCTTGCTCCACGTGCGCATGCCTCCTGGCTTCAGGACGAGCAGTGCTTCCTCTGCCACGCCTGGTGTGCTTGCCACATGAGCTTCATGTTGGAAGGTTGACACGGGAGAACACTCTTGTCAGTATGTGATGTCACAACGGACGAACAGGGGTGGCAGGAGCGCAGCGGGCCAGCTCAATGCCCGTGTGCAATGTAGTGCAGTTGCATAGTGATCATTGGACGTTGACCGGAGAGGCAGGAGCTGTCCCATGACGAGAGTTGTGTACGAGGGCAAGATTGATGGCGAATTCGAAGGTTTTGACGATCAGGTCCTCTTCAAGATGCGAAATGGCACCTACTGGATTCAAGCGGAGTACAAGTACTGGTACCACTACGCCTACTGCCCGGATGTCACAATCGCAGAGGAGAGC
>JAPLGE010000160.1 GCA_026390315.1 Candidatus Bipolaricaulota bacterium | reverse complement strand
CGGGATCCAGCGCTTCACGAAGAACACGCTCTTCGACGAGAAGATCGGCGGCACCATCCACCTCGCCTTGGGGAAGGGGTACCCGGAGACCGGGAGCAAGAACAGCTCCGCGATCCACTGGGACATGGTCTGCGACCTCCGTCAGGGCGGGCGGATCAAGGTCGACGGGGAGACCTTCCTGGAGAACGGGAAGATCCTCGTCGACTAACGCGAGCTGCGAGGCCGCCGGGTGGGGTTGTGCTGCACCATCCACGGCGACGGACACTCGGCACCCGGCAGGGTATCGCGATTCTCTCCCGGAGTGCTTGCGGAGCAGTCGTCGAGCGGCTATACTAACGCCGTTTCCGCGAACATCTGGTTCTCAAGGTAATCAGAAAACTCATTCGCAGAGCATCATCGAGCTGAGAATGCGACTTGGCTCAGTGAAGTCAAGGAGGATTCTCAGTTGAGTTTCGAGTTGTTTCGTCTAGACACACGCATTGCCGCCGGCGTCAAGGCGGTCGGCTACACCACCCCCACTCCGATTCAAGAACAAGCCATTCCCGTCGTGCTCGAAGGGCGCGACGTGTTGGGGATCGCGCAGACGGGCACGGGAAAGACCGCAGCCTTCGTCTTGCCGATCCTCGAGCGTCTGACCAAAGGGACGTCTCGCCATGTCCGCGCTCTGATCATCGCTCCCACGCGGGAGCTTGCGGAGCAGATCCACCAGGCGTGCGTTTCTCTCGGTAAGAACACGAAGGTACGCAGCGTCGCCATCTACGGGGGCGTCAGCAAGGTTCCGCAGATCGCGGCGCTCCGGCGCGGCGCCGAGATCGTCGTCGCCTGCCCGGGTCGTCTGCTCGATCATCTGGACGAGCGAGACATCGACCTGTCACACGTTGAGGTCCTTGTTCTTGACGAGGCGGATCGCATGTGCGACATGGGCTTTCTACCCGACGTCCGCCGCATCCTGAGTGCCGTTCCGGCGAAGCGCCAGACGCTCTTCTTCTCCGCCACCATGCCGCGAGACATCCGCGCCCTTGCGGACAGGATCCTCAAGGACCCGGTGACGGTGCAGGTCGGCGTGATCGCGCCGGTGAAGAGCGTCTCGCATGCCCTCTATCCCGTGCCCGACGGCCTCAAGACCGAGCTCCTGGTGAAGCTCTTGCGGGAGATCCCCAGCGAGCGGGTGCTCGTGTTCACGCGGACGAAGCACCGCGCCAAGAGCCTCGCTCTGAAGCTTGAGCGAACGGGTCGTCGTGTCGCGGCGCTCCAGGGAAACATGGCGCAGAACCAGCGTCTGAACGCGATCAACGGATTCCGAGACGGCCGCTACGACGTTCTCGTCGCGACGGACATCGCCGCGCGCGGGATCGACGTCGAGGGCATCTCGCATGTGGTCAACTTTGACGTGCCCGACACGGTCGACGCCTACACCCACCGCATCGGCCGCACGGGCCGGGTCGATCGGACGGGCGAGGCCTTGCGGCGGCGGCTGCCCGACTTCGACTACGGGACCTTCTCGCCGGACGCGCAGCCGCAGAGAAGCCGCCCCGGCGCGTCTCGCCCGGGCCGATCCTTCCGCCCGCGGAGCCCGGTCCGCAGAAGTCCGGCGCGCACGAGAACGGCGGGGACCAGGGCATGCCCGAGCTACGCGAGCCCGAGCCCGGCCGGCGCGGCTGCCACGCGCTCCCGCGAGAGCACCAGTCGCCCTGCGGCCTGGTAGGCTCCGCGCCAAGACGGAGCGCCGCGAGAGAACGGCCCTGAAGGATGGGGCGCTCATCGTCTGACCTGTCCTCTCGGGGAGCGGCTCCTTCCTGGGCACTCCCTGTCATGCACTGCAGGCCAGCCCCTCTCTGGGTCCAGCTCCGGCCCCCCTGAGTTCGCTCCGAAAGGGAGGTCCCAGGGAGGTCGACGCCACAGGACAGTCCGTCGAGGACGCCGCTTGCGAGATCGTGATCCTCTTCACGGCGGCGGGCTCCGCACGCTACGATCGGCCCCGAGGGCTGGAGAAGGAGGAATCCGTGGGACGGGGACTTGAACTGGCTAGGCGTGGGGCTCATCGAGACAGGGCCTTCTCTTGGGTCCTTCTTTCGCTGGTCGGGTTTCTCGTCGCTTGTCTCCCAGGCCTGCCGCCCTCAGGCGATGGCGGGCTCGTGCTGGCGAACCTTCCCGCCCCGCGGGTGATTCTCACGACCGTTTCGTCCTCGGGAATCGGCCGGATCGCCGTCCGCTTGACCCTGCCGGAGCGGCCGCGGTATCCGGAGGGGGCGCCGATCGTGGTCGAAGTGCCGACCTTCGCGACCCCCTCGACGGGGTTCGCGGCAGGGGTCCCGGCTGCCGACGTTGGCGCGATCCACGTGACCTTCCTCTGGCCGGGCCGAACGGACGCGCAGAGCGGCGTCCGGAGCGACGGGGTGGACGACTTCGGCGGCCCAGTCGCGCTCGCGGCTCTGCGGGACGTGATTCGCTTCGCATCCGGCCTCACCGCAGCGAGCGACGGGCGACGCATCGACCAGCTTCTTCCGATCGCGCCCCTCACCGTGAACGTGGGTCTCTATGCCTTCTCCCACCCGGGGATTCCTGCGACGAACGTGCTGGCTCGCTACGGCGGGGAGCTCGCC
>JAPLGE010000170.1 GCA_026390315.1 Candidatus Bipolaricaulota bacterium | reverse complement strand
GGCCTTCCTCGCCGGCGTGGCGAAGAAGGACCTTCCCGTCGAGGTACAACAGACGCTCGAGGACTGGGACCTCGTCGACTTTCTGGACGTCCTGCCGCGGAACCTCGGGGCCCTCGCCGCGCGGGCCCCTGCCCGAGGGGCGAGGCCGTGAGCCCCCAGCGGCGCCTTCCTTGCGCCCGCTCGGCAGAGACGCCGAAACACGCTCAGGCAGACGTTCGCAGGACGTCGCTTCAGACGGCCCGTCGTCGGATCTCGGTTGATCGGTCGTCCCGCCTGATGGCCCTTTGCGAGTCGCCGGTCGCCCTGTATGCTAGGAGGAGAAGACTGAGTCAGGCGGCCGCGAGGGTTCTCCCAGGTCGCTCCATCAGCCCTGGGTCGCCGGGAGGTTCCGTGCCGTTAGTAGAGACCCTGCTACGTGAGCTCGAGGCAACCGGGTGGCCAGCGGTCGTCGTGCCGTACGCGCGACGCGACGAAGCCCGCCAGAGCGTCATTGCCCGTCACGAGCGTGGCGAGCTCGATGAGGCGTTCTACCGGGAGTACCTGGCGCCCGTCGTACAGGACTCCGAACCGGAGGTGCCCGACCCTCGTTCCCTCATCCTCGCGGCCGTTCCCGACCGCCTCGTGCGGTTTCACTTCGCGGCCGACGGAACGAACGTCGCCGTGATCGTCCCTCCCGGCTACATCCGGACGCCTCACAGCGCGCGCACTCCGCTCGAGAAGGTCACCGAGATCCTCGCGCCGGCCGGGTTCGCCGTCGCCCGAGCGCGGAGACCGAGGAAAGCCATGGCGGCCATGAGCCATTTCGCCCGATACGGCCGCAACAACATCACGTACGTCCCGGGCCTCGGGAGCTTCTTCCTCCTCGGAGTGTTCGCCACGGACCTTCCCTGCGAGGAGGCCCCGGCGCGAGAACCCCAGATGCTTCCACGCTGCGAGAGCTGCCGGGCCTGCGCCGCGGCCTGCCCCACCGGCGCGATCGGGGAGGACCGCTTCCTACTTCACGCCGAGCGGTGTTTGGCCTTCTGGAACGAGAAGCCGCCCGACGTCCCATTCCCAGACTGGATCGAGCCGCAGTGGCACAACGCCTTCGTCGGATGCACCGTCTGCCAGGAGGGCTGCCCGGAGAACCGGGCGTTCCTCGACAAGATCGTCGAGGGACCTTCGTTGGACGGAGGAGACCACGCGGCTACTCCTCGCCGGAACGAAGAAGGAGGACTTCCCGAAAGAGGTCCAGCCCGTCCTCGAGGAGTGGTGGCTCACGTACCTTCTTGACATCCTGCCCCGGAACTTGGGCGCCCTGGTGGTAAGAGAGAGGAACGCCCGACCGAAAGGCGCATGCACCAAGCCAGCCGAGTGATGTCGTGCCCACTCGTCCACATCTTCCTGCCGAGACGGTCATCGGCCAGGGCCTGTTGCCCCTCAAGCACCTCGTGAGCGTGCCACTCTACGCCGTCCTCTTGAGCCCGCTCCTTGACTGGGCGCTGGGAGGAGTGGAACAGACGGAGAAAACCTTCCGAACGAGGCGGGTCGACGCGGGTCCATGCCCGGTGATGCCCGCGGCGACTCTTCGCCGACCGCCCAGGGAGCCGCTCGGGCCAAGTCACCGCAGACGCCGGAGATCAGGGCCTGACCGCGACCGCCCTCGGGCGAATCAGACCCAAAGGCCGCTGGGCAATGCGAAGGAATACCTTGTCACCATCCGCGGCGGGAGGCTATCCTGCTGATCGACGAGGGCAATGTCGCCAAGTCATGTCAACGTTCGTCGGGGAGAGGATGAGAACGGACGGATTCACAGGAGCCGTGAAGGATGTGGAGGCGAAGTGCGCAGCATTGCTCGCCTCTCCACGATGCAGGATGAGCGCACTACCCGATGACTTGCCTCTGGCGGGCATCTACCTGTTCTCCGAGGACGGTCAGACGCTCTACGTGGGGCGGACGAACAGACTGCGAAGGAGACTCCAGGATCATGCACGAAACAGCCAGAACCAGGCTACGTTCGCTTTCCTTCTTGCCCGCGAGGAAACCAGCAAGAAGGCCGCGTACCGAACGCGGAGCTCCCGCAGGGATCTCATGAAGGATCCCGACTTCCGGTCGGCATTCGACAAAGCACGCGAACGGATCCGGGGAATGGACGTCCAGTTCGTCGAGGAGACCGATCCGACCAGACAGGCGCTGCTTGAGATCTGCGCCGCCCTGCGCGCGGAGGCGACGTACAACGACTTCGACAACCATTGACACGGAAAGGCGAGCTGGCAAGCCCAGCTGACGCGTCGCACCATGCGGGTAACTCGATGATCTGAGGCCCAGTGGTCATCTTTGAGCATCCGGTGTTGCTCCTAAGCCGGTTGCCAAGATGCGCCCGGGCGGGTGCACCTCTCTGTCCTTGGAGCTTTCCCGGCGCGAGTTGACTCTCTGCCTAAGGACGGGGTACGGTAACGTCGAGTCCGTCTCAAAGGAGGCGATCGTGCGCGCTCTTGTCTTCTTGTTCGTATGCCTTCTGGTGGGGTGCACGCCGGTCTTCGGCCAAACCGTCGAGCTCGGGAACGTTTTTCAGGGCCAAGGATTCGGGTACCTAATACGCTACCCGTCCGATTGGATCTACCAGAACCCCTCCCCGTACACGGTGGTCTTCTCCGGTGCCCGGGGGACGCCGGCGTACTACTCAACTGTCACCATTCAGAACCTGGCGTCGAC
>JAPLGE010000022.1 GCA_026390315.1 Candidatus Bipolaricaulota bacterium | reverse complement strand
CGGTCACGCCATGGAGGAGGTCCTCCAGGCGGAGCTTCGCGGCGGCGACTACGCGGGCGTCGTCCTCACGTCCGGGTCGGCCGGGACGACCGGCTGTGCGGACTACCTCAAGGAGCGCTTCCCTAGGAGCCGGCTCGCCGTTGGCGAGGCCTTGCAGTGTCCGACCCTCCTGGAGAACGGCTTCGGCGCGCACCGGATCGAGGGGATCGGAGACAAGCACGTCCCCTTCATCCACAACGTGCGGAACACCGACATGGTGATCGCGATCGACGACGAGGACCCGATCTCGCTCCTTCGCCTGTTCAACGAGCCGATTGGCCACACGTATCTTCGCCGCCGGGGTGTCCCGGGGGATCTCATCGAGAAGCTTCCCCTGCTTGGGATCTCGGGGATCGCGAATCTCCTCGCGGCGATCAAGTTCGCCAAGTTCTACGATCTTCCCAAGGACGCGATCGTCCTCACCGTGCTCACCGACTCCATGGAGCTCTACGGGACGCGCGTGGCCGAGCTCGCGGCCGCACGGGGCACGTACACTGAGGAGGGGGCCGCGGTCGATTACCACGCCCGGCTCCTCGGCCAGACGACCGACCACCTGCTCGAGCTCGGGGAGAAGGACCGGAAGCGCATCCACAACCTGAAGTACTTCACCTGGGTCGAGCAGATGGGACGCTCTGCGGAGGAGCTGAACGCGCAGTGGGACGACTTCCCCGCCTTCTGGGATCGGCTGCACGGCCAGGTCGAGGAGATCGACCGCCGGATCGAGGCGTTCAACGACGAGGCGGGAGTGCTGAAGGGTTTGTAGGGCCGTTCGTGGTGCGTCGTTCGTGGCTACGTTGCTCTTGGCGGACACGGGACAGCAGGACGCTGGCCGATTCGAGCGAGTGAGCTGCCGTGTGGTAGAGAGCACGCGAAGCTCGGCCTGCGCCTCAGCTTCTGCCCCGTCTCCGATGCGACGCGGACCATGAACCGGGGCCACGAGCTGCGAACCCCGAACCCAACACAGCGAGCTCAGACCTTGCACCGTTGACGCGGGGAGACTATCCTGAACACCGAAGGCGAGGTGATGCCAATGGACGATCGGGCAGTGGGGAGAAACGGGGCGCGGGGCGTGTGGATGACCGTCCTCTTCTTCGGAGCCCTGTGGGGCGCGGTCGAGGCGCTCTTCGGCGGACTCCTTCACGTGATCTTGCCTCCGACGTATCAGGGGAAGATCCTCCTTGCGATCGCCGCGGCGCTCATGGCGCTTGCCGTGCGGCGCACCGGTCGGGCGTGGGCTCCGCTTGGAATGGCCCTCATCGCGTCGCCGCTCAAGCTCTTCTCCGCCCTCGTCTTCGCCCTCCCCGTTTCGGCCCCGGCCGTTCTCAACCCGGCCTTCGCGATCCTCGCGGAGGGGGGCGCATTCGCGCTCCTCGCGGGGCTTCTTCTCCGACGGCGTGAGTCGGCGGCTCGCTTCCTTCTCGCGGGCGTCGGGGCGGGCGTCCTCCAGTCCCTTCTCTACGTCGGTCTCGTCCGCGGACCGGGCCTGTGGAGCTATCCCTCAGCTCAAGCCCTGAAGGCTCTGGGCACGAAGTTCCCGAACTGGGTTCTCTCCCTCTCCGGGATCGGCGGATTCCTCTCGACCTCCATTCCGTACGCCGCGCTTGGAGCCGGGATCGCCTGCCTCGCGATCGGCCTTCTTCCTCTGCCGGCGCG
Source organism: Candidatus Bipolaricaulota bacterium (assembly GCA_026390315.1). GTDB lineage: Bacteria > Bipolaricaulota > Bipolaricaulia > UBA7950 > UBA9294 > JAPLGE01. The sequence continues at coordinate 4,669 of JAPLGE010000022.1, read as the reverse complement.
GACGCGGCCTCGTCTGGCGCTCCTCTTCGCGGGAAGCGCGGCATGCCTCGCGATCTCCTTCCTCGCCTCCTGGCTCATCTAGACGAGCCGGCGGCGCGTCGCTGCGTGATCCTCTCCGGAGGGATCGGCGCCGGGAAGACGCGCACGGCCGAGACTCTCGCGCGGGATCTCGCGGCTCACGGCGTCTCGGTCGGCGGGGTTCTCGCTCCTCGGGTTCTCTCGGATGGTGAGACGATCGGCTATCGAATCCGCGACCTTCTGACGGGCGAGGAAAGGCCGTTCGCGCGCCTCGAGCCGCCTGGGGTTTCGGTCGGTCGGTTCTTCGTGAGCGAAGGGAGTCTTCGATTCGCGCTCGCCGCGATCGATCGAGCGACCAAGGAGGCCAGGGTGGTCTTTGCCGACGAGGTGGGGCGCTGGGAGCTCGGGGGCGGCGGCCTTTCTCCCGCGGTTCGGAGCCTCCTTGCGTCTCTTGCCCTTCCCGTCCTTCTCGTCCGTTCCGAGTTCGTCGCGGTCGTCGTCCAGGCCTTCTCGCTTGAGGAGGTCGACCAGGTCGAGCTGGAAGGAGCCCATGCCTCCTGAGCGCTTCTGGGCGATGGTCGACCGGGCCGAGGCCCTGCTTCTCGTCACCCTGGCACCGGAAGGATTCCCGCGGGCACGGCCGATGATCCTCGTGGAACGGGACGGGTCGACCCTGTGGTTCGCGACCTCCGCCGCCTCGCGGAAGGCCGGGGAGATCCGGCAGAACCCGCTGGTGACGGTCCTCGCTCTCGACCGGGCCGGCTTCGGCCAGGCGAGCCTCTCCGGGCGCGCCGAGGCCGTCGACGATCCCGAAAGGAGGAACCGTCTGTGGCGCGAGGTCTGGCGGGAGGAATGGCCCGCCGGCCCCAGCGACCCGGACTACCTCCTCCTCCGCGTCGTCGCCGACCGGGGCGCCTACTACTTCGTGGACACGAACAAAGCCGCCGACTTCCCTCTTCCGAGCTAGGCCCTCGCCGCCGCGAGTTTCACCCGGTGTTCGTCGCGCACGATCCGGCCATCCTCCAGAGTGACGAGACGGCTCACGCGGTCGAGGAGTCTCGCGTCGTGGGTCGCGAAGAGGAACGTCGCCGCGTGTTCGCTGTTCAAGTGGCGCATCAGGTCGATGAGCTCGAGGCTTGTCTTTGAGTCGAGGTTCGCGGTCGGCTCGTCGGCGAGCACGATCGCCGGCTCCGCGACCACGGCGCGGGCCACCGCGACGCGCTGCTGCTCTCCCCCGGAGATGCGATTGGGGAACTGGTTCGCGTACTTCTCGATTCCCAACTCCCCCAGGATCTTCCGCGCGCGGGCGATCCGTTCCCGCAGCGCGACTCCGCGCAGCTCGAGGACGAACGCCGTGTTCTCGAGGACGGTGAGGACCGGGATCAAGTTGTACGCCTGGAAGACGAACCCGATCCGGTCGAGACGTAGTCGCGACAGCGCGTCCCGCGACAGACTGGAAAGCAAGACGCCGTCGAGGTAGATCTCCCCCGCTGTCGGCCGGTCGAGTCCCCCCAAGAGATGTAGGAGCGTCGACTTCCCCGACCCGGAGGGTCCGGCGACGGCCGTGAACTCACCGCGGCAAAGCTCGAGGTCCACGCCGCGCAGGGCGGGCGTCTCGACGGAGGCGGTCTTGTAGGTCTTCACGAGCTTCTCTGTCCGCATCACAGGGTTAGTCGACATGTCGCATCGCCTCCACCGGCTCGAGGGCTGCCGCGCGGCGCGCCGGGACCCACGCGGCCAGAAGGGCCACACCGACCATGGCGAGCCCAGAAACCACAAGCTCCGAAAGCGTCACTCGCATGTGGAGCACCGGCTCCATTCCCATCACCCGCGCGAAGTCGCTGTAGACCCCCGGGAGCTTGAGGCCGCCGCCCGACTCAGCGAGCCCGACGAGGCCGGCTCCGAGGAGAGCGCCGATCCCGGCTCCGACCAGCGCGAGCAAGAAGGCCTCGGTCAGCACCATGCGCATCACGCGCCTCCTGGAGGCCCCTAAGGCAAGGACCACGCCGAGCTCACGCGTCCTCTCGATCACTGAGAGGAAGAGCGTGTTCAGGACGACGAGCCCGCCCAGGATGAAGAAGATCGCCATGAACAGCACGTGGATCGGTCGGACGACGGTCTCGAATGTCTTCAGGTCCGGCGCGAGCTCCCGGAAGTCGAGCACCTTGTAGCCGCTGGGGAGCTGGGCACGGAGCTCCTTCACCACGCGGTCGATCTTCGGGGCGTCCCAGGGTCCCGCGACTCCACTCGCGAAGGCGACGATCGACGTTGCGGCCCCGGGCCTGCGGGCCAGGGTCTGCGCGAGGCCGAGGTCCACCTGGATCATCGTTCGGCCGAGCGTCGGGTCTGGAGCCGTGTACACGCCCACGACGGGGACGTCCGCCGCGCCCATCCCCGTGTCGGGGTGGGCGCCGATGAGGACGAGGTCGTCTCCCACCTTGGCCGCGAGCAGACTAGAAAGTTCCTTCCCGATCACCACCCCCTTCTCGCCGGTCCTCAAGTAGGTCCCTTCGGCGATGAGCTTCCCGATCGGGCTCACCTGGCCGATCTCCTCGGGGACCACCCCCTGAATCAGGATCCCCTGCGAGCGGCTTCCGTTCGAGGCGAGGGCAGGCAGGTCGAGCCGGACGGTCCGCCAGGCGATCCCTGGCGTGTGGTCGACGATGGCCAGGATCCTCTCCGGGTCGTCGATCAGCGGCAGGGCGCCTCCCTCCGGCCGGTCCCCTGCCCTCTGGATCTGGAGGTGGCCGGTCTCGAACTTGACGGTGTTCTCGAACAGGCTCTTATTCTCCCCGTTTAGAATCCCCAGTTCGAGGACGAGGATGAACACAGGAATGAGGACGGCGAAGACGGTGAGAAGGCTCCGTCGCCGGCTCCGCCAGAGGTGACGCCACGCCTGTTTCACTTCCCCGCCTCCAGGAACTCGACCGTGAAGAGCTTCGGATCGATCGCGACGTTGAACTCAGGGTTTTCCAACCTTTCGACCGAGCGGTTCCCGTTCTTCTCCTCGACCACGATGAGCGTCGCCACGATCCGGCCAGGTAGATCAAGGAACTCCGAGAACTCGGCCGTGCGCAGGATCGCGCCCCGCTGGTCGACGTAGTCGATGGAGACGATGGCGAAGTCCTCGCGCACTCGCACGTCGAGGTGCCCGTACACGACCGGCGCCTGCGGCTTGGGAGTGAGCGTGAGGAGGTAGTCCGTGCCGTCTCGCTTCATGGCCGCGTCGTAGTCCTCGGAAAGGGTCCCGTGGAGGAGGTCCTCCAGGGCCGGTCCACTCCCGAAGAGGCTGTCGGAGAGCGCCATCTTGGGAAGGCTCACCGCCTTCCCGGCCGCCGGCGCGTAGTACCACAAGTCGTCGCCATCCATCAGGTAGCCGGAGCCGGCGTCCGCGGCCGGCGCCAGGAAGCGAATGAGCCCGAGCGTCTCTCCCTGCGACCAGACCTCGACCCGATAGGAGCGCGACTGCGTGCCCTGGTAGATCTCCAGGGCCACGACGGCGTGGAAGGTGTTCCCTTGCCAGTTCGCCTTCGCCTTGTCGACGACCTGGAAAGCGGTCATCTCCTCCGCTGAAGCCGCTTTCGTCACCAAGAGAGCCAGGGTGACCGATGCCGCTGCCGCAAGAACGACCAGTCTCTTGTTCATGTCATCCCCTCACTTTGTTCAGTTCGTGGTTCGGAGTTCGTGGCTCGTAGCCTGTGGCACGTAGCTCGTGGTTTGTGGATCACGGTCAGTTCTCGCGGATCGCCTCCACGGGCTGGAGCGCCGCGGCGCGCCGCGCCGGGTACCAGGCGGCGACGAGGCCCGTCACGATCACGACGGAGAAGCTCGCGAGCCAGTACCACCCGGAGGTCGAGGCGTAGAGCGTCGTCGGCATGGCGAAGTCCCCGCCCATCTCCGCCCACTGCGTCCCGATTGAGATCCCCCGGCTCATCAAGAGGAGGAGGAGGTACCCGGCTGCGCCACCGACGAGGAAGCCGACCGCGGAGGCGAGGAGCGACTCGGTCTCCACCATCCGCGCCAAGCGCCTCGGCGACATGCCGACGGCGATCATCACCCCGAACTCGCGCGTTCGCTCGAGCACGGAGAAGAGGACCGTGTTCGCCACCCCGAAGCCTGCCAGGAGCGCCAGGATGAGCATCATCGGCACCATCTCGACCTTCGCGATCTTGAGCATCTGCCCGAGGAGCGGGTTGAGGGAGAGGAAGCTCTGCACGTCAAATCCCGTCCCCAGGAGCCCTCCCAGCTTCGCTGCCACCTTGTCGGCGTCTCGCGAGCGAGGAAGAGCGACGGCGATCTCCGTCGCGCCCTGCCAGCCCGTGAGCCGCCGCGCGTCGTCGATCGGGACGAGCACCGCGCTCTTGTCGAGGTTCGGTATCCCGGAGGTGAAGAACCCGACCGCGCTGAAGGCGAGCGACTCGGGGGCCTTCTCACCCTGTACCAGGAGCACCACGCGCTCGCCCAGACGCACGTCGAGGCGCTTGCCGAGGTCGGCGCTCAGGAGGACCTCCCCTGGCTTCTCTAGACCCCGACCCTGCGAGACGAGCTTCGGCAGGGTCGTCACGGTGGATTCGCGCACGAGGTCGATCCCGCGGATCTCGACGCCGGTCGCGCCGTAGGCGCTCTTCACCATGCCGTAGGCCGAGAGCCG
>JAPLGE010000140.1 GCA_026390315.1 Candidatus Bipolaricaulota bacterium | reverse complement strand
CTTCGGGCCCCGGGGCGCCTGCGGCGGGTGCTGGTGCATGTGGTGGCGGCTCACCGCACGGGAGTTTGACGCGAAGAAGGGCGAGGAGAACCGGGCGGCGCTCGCCGCGCTGGTCGATCGAGGAGAGGTCCCTGGGCTTCTAGCGTACTCCGGGAGCGAGCCGGTCGGATGGTGTTCGGTCGCGCCGAGAGAGACCTTCCCACGCCTGGAGCGGTCACGCCTTCTCAGGCGGGTCGACGACGAGCGGGTCTGGTCGATCGTTTGCTTCTACGTGGCGCGGGCGGAGCGCGGCCGCGGGGTGATGACGGCGCTCGTGAGAGGCGCGATCGACTACGTGCGGGCAGAGGGAGGCCAAATCGTCGAGGCCTATCCTGTGGTTCCGAAGAAGGATCGAGCGCCGGCCGTCTTCCTCTTCCCGGGGACTCCGGGGCCCTTCCTCGCCGCCGGGTTTCAGGAAGTGGGGCGGCGGTCGGAGAGCCGACCGATCCTCCGCCTCGTGATCGGAGCGTACGGGTCGTGATGCGCCGGACGGTCGCTCGGCGGTCGGTCACACGGGAAGAGGGGTCGAGAGTCGCGCTTGCGCGGCGCGCCGGGCGCTCTCAGTTTCCACGTTCGTGTTCGTTTGCTTGAGCGCTGTGTGCGCGCCGGCGCGGGAGAAGATCTCGACGGATATCGCGGGGCACGTGGTCGACTCGGGCAGCTCGAGGGAGACGAGCGCGCGGTCTGCTCGCTCGCCTGGTCCGCCGGACGGAACGCGGCTCGCGAGCGGAAGCGGACGGGTCGAGGCGCGCACGGGCGACTCCCCGATCCGCGTCGGGGGCGTACGCTAGAGGCCCCATCCCGACCGGCTTCTCTGGGTCGGGTGGCGCATGGGCCGAGGGTTCCCCGATCTCCGGGTGCCAGTGCTAAAGCTCCTTCCGCCGCGCTTGACGTTGAGTCATATCCGCAGTAGGATACCCGAGAAACCATGCCGGTACTCAGGGGTGACGTTCGTGGATGACGCTCGCGAGAGGATCTTGGAGGCCGGCCGCGAGATGCTGCTCGACGGCCGCCTGCGCGACGTGACGACGAACGCGATCGCAGAGCGCGCTCGGATGAGCAAGAAGACGCTCTACCGGATCTTCCCGAACAAGGGGCGGCTCTTGGAGGCGATCGTCCTTGAGTTCGTCGAGGCAAACCTCCGGCGAGGGGATGCGATCCTGACGCGCGAGGGGAAGGCGATCGGCCGGATCCTCGACCTCCTTGGGTTCTTCGGGGAAATGATCCCGCGGGTGCAGAGCCTGGTGGTGAACCAGGTCCAGGAGGTGGCGCCGGGTCTCTGGAGGCGCATCGACGCGGCGCGCATGGAACGCGTGCGGGCGCTGGTCCGCCTGTTCGTCGAGGCCCAGGAGGAAGGCGACATTCGCGGCGACATCGACCCCGACCTGTGGGCGCTCCTCCTGATGGAGACGGTCCGGCACGTCTTGGCCCCGAAGACGCTCTACGAGACAGGACGCTCCCTGCCCGAGCTGGCGGAGGCCGTGCAGCTCGTCTACTTCGACGGTCTCTTGACGGAGGCGGGGCGGGCGGCGGTGGAAGGATGGCGAAAGGAGCCGCGATGAGAACTCGCAAGCATGGGACGGCTGTTTCCGGCCGGTGGGTGGTCGCTCTCGTGGGAGCCCTGGTTGGCGCGGTGGTCGTCGGATGCGGGGCCTCCGGGGAGCGGCTCACGACGGCGCGGGCCGTGCTCGATGCGCTTGAGGCGAAGACCGCGGCGATCGAGACCCTCGACGCGCGCATCACGGTCACGACCTACAACGCCGAGGGGAAGGCCTCCCTCGTCCAGCAGATGCGGCTCTCTCTCCTCCAGCCCGAGTCGATGCGTCAGGAGTACCTGGCGCCGGACTACTTCGCCGGAAACCTGACCCTGATCGTCGGGAAGAAGCTCTGGACGTACATCGCAGCGAACGCAACCTGGTACACGAAGGACCTCTCCGACCTCTCGCCTTCCGAACAGCCGTGGCTCCTCTTCCGCCAGATCCTGCGGGGAGTCCGGGACGAGCTCGACGACTACGACTTCGAGCTCGTGGACGACGCGGCGGGGCCGTACCACCTAGTGGGGAAGGCGAGGACGAAGGACGCGGCGTACGGGACGATCGAGCTCTGGGTGGACCCCGAACTCCTCGTCCCAACCCGTCGACTCTTGTACGACGTCGACCACCGGCTGCTCGTCGACGCCCGTCTCCTCGACGTCGCGGTGATCGATGGGGTCGCGCCGCTCGCCCGGCGGATTGAGGCCTACGATGAGGCGGGCGCCCTGAGGAACGTGATCCAGTACGATAGCCTCGTGCTGAACAGCGCCCTGGATCCAGCCCTGTTTGCGCCGCCGGGCTAGGGAGGGTGAGATGACCGACCTGGCGATCGAGACGACCGAGCTCGTGAAGCGGTT
>JAPLGE010000223.1 GCA_026390315.1 Candidatus Bipolaricaulota bacterium | reverse complement strand
CAACATTAGTGTTGTCAAAATGAGCGGACTTATTTCCGCATTCACTCTCCACATAGACCGTTGTAGTGCCGCCAGGATTCGGAGCACCACAGAAGCTCAGGGTCAGATTACCGCTACCGTTCTGCCCTTCATAAAATATGTTTACGTCGCTTCCGCCTACCGCTGTCGCGTTCGGGGCGATGGAGCGAGGGCCCCCACAGCCGTCTGTAAACGCCGTCTGGGCTACATAGCCCGAGGTATGGCCGGTAGCCACCAGAAAAAACGTCACCCCGCAGCCGTTCTCGGGAATCTTGAACCTCGGGTTGACGAATGTCCCGTTCTCATCTGCAACCGATCTGAGTTCGGTGTCCGGGTTACGCTCTGGATCTTGATGGATGAGCATCGCGATAACCTCACCGGGATGCCATCCCGTGCCCGTGATTGTCACCGTCTCGCCGGGCGCGTAGTCGGCCTTGTCCGTCCCGATACTGGGACCGGCTTGCGCCGCAACGGGTGGCTCTGCAACCACCTGCGACTTGGAGCAGGGGCAAGCCGCTACCGTCAATCCTGCGCACACCAACAGAACCATTAGAGCCAACGCAACTCTTCGCAGCATCTACGCCCTCCTTGCCCGTACCCCCTTCGTCTCTATCAGTACGCCTCCGAGTTGCATCCCCTCAACGCCCTGCGGATCTCGGTCTGCTTCACCCTGGACGGCCTCCTTGGCCAGAGCGCTCAGTTCGCACTCGCCTGCCTTCGGAGGGCTTCGAGCAACGCCTCCTCCTTGACTAGGTTGAGCGACAACAGGATCTCGCCGAGTAGTTCCCCATTCGCCCTCAGGTGCTGATCGGCCAATCCCTGTTGGAGCCCAGCCCGGTCTAGCGCACCCAGCTCGACTAGGGTCTCGCCAAGGGGACGCGCGTGGGGTTCCCTGCGCAGTTGCACACGCAGGTTGGCCAGTGCCTTCTCATACCGCTCCCGCACCGACATCGGGATCCCGCGCGCGTCCTCTTCTCGGTACTTCGCTCGCAGGTCCTCGTACTCGATCTCCGTAGGCAGCATTCTGTCCCCCCGAAAAGAAACGGCCCTTCGCCTTCGCGAAGAGCCTCATCCCACAAACTGAAACGCCAGGCCGCCGGTCACTTGCCCTCCCTGTGCCCTGGCAGCTCGGCGGTCGCCGCGGACCCGTAGCTTTGCGCCCCTACCTCACGGTAGGTTTGCCCTTTTCAGAGCCAACCTTCATACTGGAATCAGAAACCTACGCGATACATCCTACTATACGAGAACGGGGGGGCTTGTCAAGGCTCCAGATCGCTTTCTCACACTGTGTGCTATCACACTCAGCTTAGCAGGATACCACTGGGTGCGCCTGCAATGGCCTACGTACACCCGTGACGGCATCGCACGAGCGCGGCGAAAGGAAGGGCGGCAGGATTCTCCGTCGTCTTCTGATGAACTCCTCGCCGCCGCATCGAGAACCCGTACCGAGGGGCCTCGGTGCGCTGACGCCCGGTGCGCCAGACTTCGCGCTGCCAACACGTGAGTTTGCCGTCGAGAAGCATCCGATGGAAGGCTCCCGCTGCGCGCCAGCCGCGGCCTCTAGCCCTTCTCGAAGAACCGGTCGAGGTCGACGTTCCCGCCGGAGAGGATAACGCCGACGCGCCGCCCTTCGGCGCGGAGGGAGCGGTCGAGCAAGGGAGCGACGGCGACGGCGCTCGAAGGCTCGATCACGATCTTCATCCGCTCCCACACGAAGCGCATGGCGTTGAGGATCGACTCCTCGGAGACGCGGAGGATGTCGGAGACCGCGGTCTTGATGATCGCAAAGTCAAGCTCGCCGAGGGTCGTTCGCAGGCCGTCAGCGATGGTGTTGGGGACGGACTCCGTCACGCGCTCTCCTGACTTGAGTGAGCGGTAGGCGTCGTCCGCGCCGGAGGGCTCGCAGCCGATCAGCTGCACCTTCGGCAGAAAGTGGCGAGCCGCCAGCGCGGTCCCGGAGAGGAGGCCGCCCCCTCCGACCGGGGCGAGGAGGAGGTCGATTGGGCCGGCCTCTTCGACGAGCTCCCACGCCGCGGTCCCCTGACCGGCGATCACCCGCGGATCGTCGTGGGGATGGATGAACGTGGCGCCGGTCTCCTCGATCAGCCTCGCGGTCGTCTCCTTGCGAGCGGCGAGGGTTGGCGCGCACGGCACGACCGTCGCGCCGTACCCCTCCGTCGCCCGGCGCTTCACCGGGGCCGCGTTCTCCGGCA
>JAPLGE010000152.1 GCA_026390315.1 Candidatus Bipolaricaulota bacterium | reverse complement strand
TGGCGTTCACGCGGGGAGAGAGGACGACCTCTTCTCTCCCCGTTTCTCTGGAAGGTAGGCATGGCTGACGCACATCTCGTCATCGAGCATCTCACGAAGGTTTACGAGCGGGGCGAAGTCCTCGCCTTGCGCGACGTCTCGATCGCCATCCGCCGCGGCGAGTTCGCGGTACTGATCGGCCTCTCCGGCTCGGGGAAGTCGACCTTGCTGCGTTGCGTCAACCGCCTGATCGAGCCGACCTCGGGAAGGATCCTCCTCGACGGCGCGGACATCACCCACGCGAAGGGCGCGGAGCTCCGGCAGATTCGCCGCCGCATCGGGATGGTCTTCCAGCACTTCAACCTCGTGAAGCGCTCGCCCGTCCTGACGAACGTCCTGGCCGGCCGCCTGGGCTACGCCCCTCCGGCCGGGACCCTCTTGGGCCGCTTCCCAAAGAGCGACCTCGAGAGAGCGCGGGAGTGCCTCGAGCGGGTAGGGCTTCTGGACAAGATGTACGTCCGCGCGGACGAACTCTCGGGAGGCCAGCAACAACGCGTCGGGATCGCGCGCGCCCTGATGCAGGAGCCGGAGATCCTCCTCGCGGATGAGCCGGTCTCCGCCCTCGACCCGGCGACCTCCAACTCCGTCCTTCAGTACCTCGAACAGATGAACAAGCAGGACGGGGTCACCGTCGTCTGTGCCCTGCACTTCCTTTCGCTCGCTCGGAGGTACGGGACGCGGATCGTCGCCCTGAAGGATGGACGGGTCGTGTTCGAGGGCCTTCCTGCGGAGATCGACGAGGTTCGATTCAAGGAGATCTACGGCGAGGACGCAGAAGAGGTGGAGATCCGCTAGGTGAGGCCGCGGTTGAGACTTCTTGACAGATCGCTCGGCGCGCTCGCGAGGGACTGGGCTCTTCCGCGGTTCAGGCTCCCCAAGAGTCCGTTCATCGCCCTGGCGACCGATTGGGCTCTTCTGCTCTACTTCTCCTACTGCGTCTTCTTCCTGGTCAACTACTGGTACCGGGCGATCGCCCCGGTGTCCCCCGTCTACCAGGTCCCCTATCCGACCTACGGCTACGTCATCACCGTGGGGGCGACCTTCCTGCTGGCCCTTCTGTGGGGCAACCTCGGAACCTCGGTGGGGGGAAAGGCGCTGGGGCTCGTTCTCCTGGGTCCGACTGGGACGAGGGCCTCCCTCGGCTTGCGCCTCAAGCACCTCGGGGTGGATCTCCTCTCCTGGCTTGGCACCTTTTCTGCGGCCGGGATTCTCTGTCTCCCGGCCGCGCTGCTCGGCTCCCTCGCCTACAGCCTCGCCCACCGTCACGGGATCTCCCTCGTCCCCGGGGTCTCGGCCGCTCCCTGGGGAGGCTGGTCTGTGTCCGCGGGAAGCGGGGTCGCGGCCGCCCTGGTGATCCTCGCGGTCGCGTGCCTCTCGTGGGTTGCGGCGAACGCAATCCTCGGCGCTCTCTGGCCTGCCCGGAGAAGCAAGGAACCCTGGCGGGACCGTGTCGTGGGCGCGCGGGCCGTGCCGGCGGCAGATCTGGACGTCGTTGGCCCGGGGCGCCGTTGGTGGCAGTCGAGTTGGGCCTTGTTCGTTCTCCTGCTCGTCCTCCTCACGGTCTACGTCGGATCCCTGGCCACCCAGATCAGCCTGAAGGTCCTCGTCAACCGCGCGTCGAGCACCGGATACCTCTGGAAGTGGCTCGTGACCCCGGACTTCCGCTACTTCACCGCGCAGGACCCGGCCCTCCTGCAGTCGATCATGGGAGCCCTCATCGAGACCGTCTACATGGCGCTCATGGCGACGGCGTTCGGGGTCATCTTGGCGTTCCCCCTGTCCTTCCTCGGAGCACGGAACATCATGGCCCGCGGCCCGCTCGGTTGGCTGGTCTACACGCTCACGCGGGGGGTGTTCAACATCGTGCGGTCGATCGAGACGATCGTCTGGGCGTTGGTCTTCGCCGTGTGGGTCAAGTTCGGCCCGTTCGCCGGCGTCCTCGCCCTGGTCGTGCACACGATCGCCGCTCTGGGGAAGCTCTACTCGGAGCAGGTGGAGGCGATCGATCCAGGCCCCTTGGAGGCGATCGCGGCGAGCGGAGCCCGACGCTGGCAGGTGGTCCGCTACGGCGTGATCCCTCAGGTCATTCCGTCCTTCCTGGCGTTCACCCTGTATCGCTGGGACATCAACGTCCGCATGTCGACGGTGGTGGGCCTCGTCGGAGGCGGCGGGATCGGGCGGATGCTCTTCTACTACAAGAACGAGATCCGCTGGCGTGAGGTGGGGGCCGTCGTCGCCGTGATCGTGGCCGTGGTATGGCTGATGGACTACGTGAGCGGCCGCGTTCGGGAGAGGATCACGTAGGATGGACAGCGACCTCCACAGCCCGTCTTTCGCTCCCAGGCCGCGCCTTCTCGCTGGGCTCCAGCGCCTACTCCTCGAAGTCGGCGTCTTCCTGTCCGATGCCCTCCTTGTTTTCTACCTCTGGGTGATCGGATCCTACTGCTACAGCCGGATAGCCTTCGGGGAAGGAACGTACTTCCTCGTCCCGGGGTGGGTGCTGCTCCTCTGCGTCGTGGAGGGGGCTCTCCTGTGGGAGACGTTTGGGACGTCCTTGGCCATGAGGGTCTCCGGCGTCACGCTCGCCGCGCGCGACGGCTGCCCGGCTCGCCTGGCCGGCCGACTGCTTCGGCTCGTGACGTGGCACGTCTCGTTTCTGCCTGTCGTCGGTTTGGCTGCGAGCCTGCAAGACCCTGACCACCGCATGTGGCACGACCGCTGGAGCGGCACGTGCCTGACGAGGGTTGAGAAGACGCCGCGCCGCATCCGGTGGTACCGGACGAGTTGGGGCCTGGCCACGCTCCTCACTTTCGCCCTGACGCTCGTCGCAGGATTCCTCATCACGAAGATCGACCTGCACGCCCTCTTCACGGGAGCCCGGAACACGGCGATCGTCTGGAGGCGCCTCTTCCGACCGGACTGGTCGATCCTCTCAAACGGGCTGGGCCTGCTGATCGTCACCCTGTTCATGGCGCTGATGGCGACTCTGTTCGGGATCGCGGTCTCGGCACCCCTGAGCTTCTTGGCGGCGAGGAACCTCATGCGCGGCGCAGTGGGGCGGTCGGTCTACACCGTCGTTCGCGTGGTGCTGAGCATCATCCGCTCGATCGAGCCGATCGTCTGGGCGATCATCTTCGTGGTGTGGGTGCGGCTGGGGGCTTTCCCTGGCGTGCTCGCTCTCTTCGTCCACTCGATCGCCGACCTCACCAAGCTCTACTCCGAGCGGCTCGAATCGATTGACCCGGGGCCTGTTGAGGCGATCACGGCCACCGGGGCGAACCGAATCCAGGTCATCCGGTACGGAATCGTCCCCCAGATCATCAACCCCTACCTCTCCTTTACGCTGTACCGCTGGGACATCAACGTCCGCATGGCCACGATCATCGGCGTCGTCGGTGGAGGCGGAATCGGGCAGAATCTGTTCGACTACATCCGCCAGTGGGAGTGGGAGCAAGCGGGGCTCCTGATGCTTCTCATC
>JAPLGE010000127.1 GCA_026390315.1 Candidatus Bipolaricaulota bacterium | reverse complement strand
CGCGCGGACGGCGAAGAGCTGCTGCTTACCGTCGCGCAGGCTCTGGAAGGCGATCCAGGCACTGTCGGGAGACCAATCGGGCGCCTCGTCCCACTTCGGGCCGGACGTCAGGCGCTTCACGTTCGTCCCGTCGGCGTCCATCACGTAGATGAACCGGTCGTCGCCCACCCAGCGCGTGAAGGCGATCTTCGTCCCGTCGGGCGACCAGTCGGGCTCGACGTCGCCGGCGGTGTTCATCGAGACGTTGCGGGGATTCGTGCCGTCGGGGTTCATGACGTAGATCTCCCAATCGCCCTCGCGGTCGGTCTGGAAGAGGATCCCGCGGACGACGGTGAGCGCGTCGGTCCACTCGCCGTCCTCCGAGCGGACGACCACCTCGGCCTCCACCGATCGCCCACCTGGCGTCGCGATGACGGGGACCAGAGCGAGGATCGCGTCGTCCTCCCACGAGAGGATCGTGACGGGGCGGCCGCCGACGGTGACGGTCCCTTGGATCCAGCCGAAGTCGCCGTAGATCGTGATCGGGGTGTGCACGGCCGCCTGTCCGGGGCCGATCGTGATGTCGTTCGAATCGAAGAGGCCGCACCCCGCGAGCGCGGCGAGAAGCGCGAGGCCTGCAAGAAGAGCGGCGAACGTCTTCATGCGTCCCTCCCTTTCACGTGCCCCGCCATGGTAAGGGGAGTGGAGTGCGTTGTGAAGGGAGAAGGGAGACGGCCTGTGGCTTGTGGCACGTCGCGTGTGGGAAAGCAGTTCGGGGTGCGAAGTTCGAGGTTCTGAATGCGACCGATGGCGTGCCTGCGCGTCAAGCGCCCGCTCGTATGTATCGACGGGCGGCTTCGCGACCCTAGCCGCGGGAATGTCTCGCTCACGGGGGTCGACGTGGGCTCCTTCCCCGGAGTCTCCTCGGCCGCAGGTCCTACGGGGCGGCTCGCTCGAGCGTGGCGTGGGCCCACGTGGCCGGGGCCTCAAAGGAGGCTGCGAAAGGCCACGTACTGCGGCGGTCAGCGCCATACAGGACGCTGAAGGCAATGCCGATCGAGTCCCCCACCGAGAGGCCGAGTTTCCCGAGCGGGATCCTGATCTCAAACTGGTTGATGGGCGGCGGGTTGTTCGACAGCGCGAAGTTCGGGACCCCGCTCCAGTCGCCGTGGTCGATGGCACAGGCCGAGTAGACGTCGAACCGTCCCTTCGCCTCGCAGTCGCTGCCAGAGACGTGGAACCACCAGTCGTCAGTGGCCCACGCCGTGCCCCGGTCCAGCGTGGGGTCAATGCCAATCTCGGGCATCACGAGCATGCCCGCGGCGTTCTCTCCGTACACGAAGGCGAAGTAGAGGAAGGTCGCGTCATGCTTGAAGAGCACCCGAATCTCAAAATCATCCTCCGCGCAGAATCGGACGCCGCTCGCGTCGCACCACTCGGCGAGCTCGACGCGCCCATCCAGGGTGGGCACAGTCCCCGGTCGAATCAGAATCCGCTCCTCGGCACCCCAAGCGGGAACGGCCAGCGCAAAGAGAACGACAACTCCGATCACGGCCTGTCTCATGCTCCCTCCTCATCCTGCCGTCGTGCTTCAGTGGCGCTGCGTGTGTTAGCCTAGAGCGTCCGCGGAGGCCGCGGCTCTACCGTCCGCTGAAGCGGACGACGACGATGTCGCCGTCCTGGATCCGGTAGGCCCTTCCTTCGACGCGCTGCTTCCCGGCCTTGGCCACGGCGGCTTCGCTCTGGTGCGCGACGAGGTCGTCGTAACGGATGACTTCCATTCGGATGAATCCCTTCTCCATGTCGGAGTGGATCTTCCCGGCGGCGACCGGAGCGGCCTCGCCCTGGCGGCAGGTCCAGACGTGGACCTCCTTCTCGCCGGCGGTGAAGAACGAGGTCAGGCGCAGGAGGCGGTAGGCGGCGCGAATGAGCCGCTCGATCGAGGACTCCTTGAGCCCGAGCTCGGCGAGGAACGCCGGCCGGTCCTCAGAAGGAAGCTCGGCGACCTCCGCCTCGTCGCGGCCGGCCATCACGACGAGGGGCGCGCTCTCGCCCTCGGCGAGGGCCCGCAGGGTCCGAGCCGCGGGCCCTTCGGCGTCGGCCATGGAGGCAACGTTCGCCACGAAGAGGACCGGTCTCTGGGAGAGGAGGTTGCACTCGCGGAGGCTTGCCTCTTCCTCGCAAGAGAGGGTCTGGCGCCGCACGGGGGTCGCCCCCTCGAGGGCGGTCCGCACCTTGGTGCAGGCGGCGACCTCGCTCTGGGCGACGGTGTCTCCGATGCGAGCGCGCCTCGAGAGGCGGTCGATCTTGTTCGTGAGGGTCTGGATGTCGGCCACGACGAGCTCGAGGTCGATCGCCTCTACGTCGCGTGCCGGGTCGGCCGGCACCGAGCCGTCCTCAAAGCAGCGAATGACGTAGACGAGGACGTCGACCTCCTTCACGTGCCCGAGAAGGCGCAGTCCTCGCCCGTCCGCGGCGGTCGAGCCCGGCTCGAGTCCAGGGATGTCCACGAGCTCGAGCGTGGCGGGAACGACCTTCGGCGGCTGGTAGAGGCCGACGAGCTTCTCCACTCGCGGGTCGGGAACGGTGACGATAGCACGATTGAGTTCCGTGCCGAAGGCGGCCGCCTGCGCGGCGCTGACGGCGTTGAAGATCGTGGTCTTCCCGGAGCGCGGGAGACCAACCAGGCCACAACTCAGTCCCACGTTGGATTCACCTCAAAGGATGTGAGCTTCAACAGGGCGCCGCCTGGAATCCAGGCGGCGCCACTACGAATACTAAAGGAGCCAGGCCCTTCTGTCAACGCCCGATCGAGCTAGGGCTCGGCAGGCGTCCTCACTTCCTCCGAGACGGGCTCGATCACCACGCGGCGCCAGCCGGGGCGGGTAAGGGCGACGATGGCCAGCAGTCCGGAGACCGCGTTGCTCGCGGACATGCCCCACCACACGCCGCCCGCCCCAAGGTGGAGAGGGTAGGCGAGGGCCCAGGAGAGCGGGACGCGAAGCCCCCACAGGCGCGCGAGCTCGAGGTACATCGCCGGTCTGTTCCGTCCGGCCGCGCGATAGACCGCGATCGTGGCAAAGAAGATGCCCAGGAAGGGGAGGCTGAGACCGAAGGCCTGGACAAAGTCGGCGCCGATCTCTACGACGTCCGGCCGGCCGGGAGCGAAGAACCCCAGGAGCGTGTAGCGCAACGTCACAAGGAAGACCGCCTCCACGGCGAGGATGGCCATCAGGCCGGCGAGGCCCTTCTTCAGGAGCTCGCGCGTCCGGTCGAGAAGGCCGGCGCCGAGAGCCTGCCCAACCATGGTGGTGAGCCCGATGCTCAGCCCTTCGGTGGCGATGAAGAGGAGCCCGAGGAGCCGGTCGCCCACCCCGTAGCCGGCGAGCGTGGCCTGCGGGTTGGGAAGCCGGGCGATGACGGCGGTCATGATGGTGAAGCCAAATGCGGTCGCGGTCTGCCCCACGCCGGCGGGGAGGCCGATCTCTAGCCCCCGCTTCATCCACTCCCACCGCGGACGCAGGTCCTCGAGGCGCAAGCGGAGGAAACCGCGGCCCTTGGCGAAGAGGATGAAGAACGCGATCGTCACCAGGCCTTGGCAGATGACGGTCGCGGTGGCCGCCCCGACGATCCCCATCCGCGGAACGGGCCCCCAGCCGAGAACGAAGATGGCATCGAGGCCCACGTTGAGGAGCGCTCCGGCCCCGTTCACGACGACGGCGGCGAGCGTGTCCCCGGTCGCGGAGAGCGTGGAGAAGAAGAGACCGGGCAGGATCATCGTGGGAAGCCCGAGAAAGATGATCTCCAAGTACGACGACGCGGCGTCCGCGATCGACGGATCGTGCACGAGGATACGGAGGAACCAGGGGGAGATGAGGTAGCCGACGACGCCGAGCACAACCCCAGTGACCATCGCGAGAGAGGCGAACTGGTTGAAGGCGAGATTCGCCTCCTTGAGGCGGTTCGCGCCCGTGTACTGAGAGACGAGCGCGGCGACGGAGGCGCCGCCGAACCCGATGACGAACGCGATCAGAAGCCAGACGATCGGCCAGGAAACCTGGATTCCCGCGAGCGCCGCGCCCGACGCCTCGGGGGGAAGCTTCCCGACCCAGTAGGCGTTCGCCAGGTTGTAGAGCGTGAAGAGGAGGGT
>JAPLGE010000030.1 GCA_026390315.1 Candidatus Bipolaricaulota bacterium | reverse complement strand
AAGCCGGGGAAGGCTCGCTCGATTGTCTCCTCGAGCGGCTCGTCCGGTCTGCGTCCGGAGAAGAGAACGACGTCCGAGTCGGACACGAGAAGCGTCCGCTCCGCGCCGGCGGCGCGGTGGCGGAAGGTGTCCTTGCCCGGGAGATCAACCGCCTCCGCGTGGGAGACGTGCTTCACCGTCCCGACTCGAAAGCCCGCGGCTCGCAGGAGAGGGACGAGCTGCGTGATGAGGCCGGTCTTCCCGCTCTCGGCGTGCCCAATGATGGAGACCGCGCGGACCACGCCACCTCACCTCCTCAGGATCCCGACGCAGTCAAGGAGATCGAGCCTCGCGAGCGTCGCATCGGTCGGCCCCAAGCGGTCGTAGCCGCGCCGCTCGTAGTACGCCGCGATCGCGCGAGCCATCTCCTCCTTCGAGATGGGGTGGCCCGCGCTCGCTCCCCGCGGAAGCGGCTCCGCGAAGCGCCCGGGAAGGGCGTCCTCGTCCGTCGTGTAGCCGGCGCGGCCGCGGTGAACGCGCATCAGCGCGTAGTTGCGCTCGCCAACCTCGAGCATCCCTTGAGGGGAGAGGGCGACTCCGGTCGCCGCCTCGAGGAGCGAGCGGATCGCCGGGTACCGGTAGGCCTTTCCCATCGGCCGGCTCGTGAACGCGCATAGGACGAGCGAGTTCTCAAACGACCGCAGGTCCTCGTAGATTTTCGCGACGGCGGGCTTGTCGGCGAGGGTGAAGCGGTCGTAGCGGCGATCGACCCCGAGCTCCGGGGCCGGGGCGTCGGTCTCGAGCATCGTGTCGTGCATCCCTTCCATGTGGGCCGCGCCGCGGGGGGAGGTGGCGTAGCTGATCCCCAGGCCCTGCTTCCCGCGCGGCTCGTGCATAGGGATCTCCACCCCCTTGATCGTCATGGCAAACTCCGCCCCGAGCGACGCGGCGAACCGCTCCAGGCCCTCGGCGATTCGGTCCCCGATCCCCTCGCGGCGCGCGATCGCGTCGACGAGGGCCACGATCGCTCGTCCGTCGCCCCACGACATCCGCTCCGTGACGAGCCCCCTCTCCGAGGCCTCCATGAGGAAGGCCGCGGCGACGCCAGCGGAGATCGTGTCGACTCCGTAGTCGTTGCACCGCTGGTTGGCGAGGGCAATCGCCGCGAGGTCGCTCACGAGGCAGAGAGAGCCGAAGGCGGCGAGCGTCTCGTACTCCGGCCCGCCGAACTCCGGAAGGACCTCCTCAGATCCAAACCTCGTCTCGACCACGCGCTTGCAGCGGACGGCACAGGCAGCGCAGGTCTCGCGTCCGACGAGAATCGTGTCGTGAAGCCGGACCCCGTCGATCGCCGCGGCCTGATCGAAGACGCCTTCCTGGAAGTTCTTCGTGGGGAGGAGTCCCAGCTCCGAGAGGCTGGCGACCGCCGCGGCCGTCCCGTACTCGCCGAACCGCTTCATGGCCGGTTCGAGAGAGAGCTGAGCGTACTGCGCCCGCTCCCGAGCGAACCGGTCGCGATCGTGGAGCGACTTCTCCGTGTTTCCCCGCACGACGATCGCCTTCAGGCGCTTCGACCCCATAACCGCCCCGAACCCGGGCCGGCCGGCGGCGCGCGATCGGTCGTGGATGATGCAGGCCATTTGGACGAGGTTCTCCCCGGCGATCCCGATCGAGGCCACGCGCCCGCCCGGATGGCGCGCCTTGAGGATCGTCTCCGTCTCACCCGTCCCCTTTCCCCACAGGTCCCGGGCCGGATGGAGCTTTGCCGCGCCATCGATCAGGGTGAGGTAGATCGGCGCCGAAGCCTTTCCCCGCAGGAGGATCCCGTCGTACCCCGATCGCCCGAGCTCGTGGCCGAGATACCCTCCCACGTAGGAATCCGCGACGCTTCCGGTCTTGGGTGAGATTCCCATGACGACGTGCCGTCCCGCGCCAAGGAGCCCGGTCCCCTGGAAGGGGCCGGTCGCGAAGACGAGGACGTTCTCCGGCGAGAGGGCCGCTTCCCGCCCGGCAAGCAGATCGAGCAGGAGGCGAGCGCCGATCCCGCGTCCCCCGAGATGCCGCTCCGCCCACGACTCCGGGATCTCGTAGTCGCGGATCCCGCCCGTTGAAAGGTCCACGTCCAGGTACCGACCGAACGACGCGTTCATCCCGATCCTCCCTTCTCGCTTCGCATTGTACGCACCAAGGCCGGTCCGCGGCGGCTTGCGAGCCGTCCCTTCTTCTCCGACAATTCCTTCGCTAACCCTAGTCGAAACCGTTTGAGGTGAGCCCATGAGAACGCTTTCCCGAGTCCTTTCTGACTCTGCGGCGTCGTTCCCCGACCGCGCGGCGATCGTCTTCGGGGACCGTCGCAGCACGTACCGCGAGCTCTCCGCCGAGGTCGACCGGCTTGCGCGCGGGCTGATCGAGCTCGGCGTGGAGAAGGGGGACAAGGTCGGCCTGTGGATGCCGAACATCCCGGAGTGGGTCGTCGTCTACTTCGCCGTCGCCCGGATCGGCGCGGTCGTCGTCCCGATGAACACCCGCTACAAGAGCCACGAGGTCCGCTATATCCTGGATGACTCCGAGGCGACCACCCTGTTCCTGGTCGACTCCTTCGTCGGGATCGACTACCTCCCCATGCTCGCCGAGATCCGAGGCGACCTCCCTCGCCTCAACCACGTGGTCGTCCTCGGGAACGCGCCAAACGGGACGCACCGGCTTGCCGACGTCCTATCGCTCGGCGCGGCCCACCTCAACGACAAGGCCCTCGCCCGGCGCGCCTCGGCCGTGCGCCCGGAAGAGAACGTCTTCATCCTCTACACCTCCGGGACGACCGGGAACCCCAAGGGCGCCATGCTCTCCCACCACAACATGGCGGAGAACGCCAAGCAGGTCACCGAGGTCCTCCACGCCTCGGAGAAGGACGTTTTCCTCCTCGCCGTCCCCTTCTTCCACTGCTTCGGCTGCGTGATGGGGATCCTGGGCGCGATCACGTGGGGAGCCGCGATCGTCCCCATGCCCGTGTTCAAGCCCAAGGAGGCCCTAGAGCTTGTGGAGAAGGAACGGATCTCGATCCTCTACGGAGTCCCCACCATGTTCGTCCTCGAGCTGGAAGAGGTCCGAAAAGGGAAGGAGGACGGCTCGCGCTACGACGTCGCGAGCCTGCGCACCGGGATCATGGCCGGCGCCCCCTGCCCGGTCGAGATCCTACGCGGGACGATGGAGGACCTCCGCTGCAACGTCGCGATCGCCTACGGCCTCACCGAAGCCTCGCCGGTCATCACCATGACGCAGTTCGACGACTCGGTCGAACGGCGCGTGGAGACGGTCGGCCGCGCCCTCCCCGGAATCGAGGTGAAGATCGCAGACGACGCGCACCGGCCGCTTCCGCAGGGCGAGATGGGCGAGCTCGCCTGCCGCGGCTACAACGTCATGCTCGGCTACTACAACATGCCCGACAAGACCGACGAGGTGATCGATGGCGCGGGCTGGCTCTACTCCGGCGACCTCGCCACGATGGACGAGGAAGGCTACATCAAGATCGTCGGCCGCAATAAGGACATGCTCATCACCGGCGGGTTCAACGTCTACCCGGCCGAGATCGAGGAGTACCTGTTCACCCACC
The DNA here is from genome assembly GCA_026390315.1 of Candidatus Bipolaricaulota bacterium. Classification (GTDB taxonomy): domain Bacteria; phylum Bipolaricaulota; class Bipolaricaulia; order UBA7950; family UBA9294; genus JAPLGE01. The sequence continues at coordinate 1 of JAPLGE010000030.1, read as the reverse complement.
C
>JAPLGE010000150.1 GCA_026390315.1 Candidatus Bipolaricaulota bacterium | reverse complement strand
TCAGCGCACCCTTCCTGTGCGCGATCCGCTGCTCACGCACGACCTTCCCTCCCTCGTCCTCTACCAACGCCCACGTGTACTGCTTGTGAGCGTCAAACGCGATACACTGCATCTCGCGCCTCCTTGCGGTACCTACCGCTTCCCCTACCGGCAGCGTACTCCACTGCCGGCAAAGGAGGCGCGCTTTCATAACATCAACACCGATTGTCGGGCCGAAGCTGCGGAGTGTTCCGAGTCGTCGCGAAAATGAGTGATGCGTCCCCAGATTCGACACACTCCTAACGGGCGAGGCTCCGGAGTACGTTCTGCACGAGCGGGTCGGTCTCGCGAAGTCCGTACCCCTGAACGAGCAGAGCCGCGATGCACTCTCCCAGCTTCTCGCCTTCGAGCTTCTGCTCCGGACTCCTGATCGGAAGCCACATCAGTTGCATGGTAAGGCTCCCCTCGCCGGCCAGATTCGGGACGCGGTACCCCGGCGCGCCGGCGACGAGATGGGCTCCGAGGCGCTTGTAGAACCCGATTCGGCGAGCCGCCATGCGGAGGTCTCGGCCATCCTCGGCCTCTTCCGGGTCGACTTCGATGAGAAGGCCGGACACGTCGCCTTGCGAGGCGAGTGAGTCGACCAGGGTCCGAACGAGCCGGGCGCCAAGCCCCCTGCTGCGGTAGCGCCTCTCAACCGCGAGATACGCCAAGAGATGTACGTCCAGGCCGGACAGGGCCATGCTCACGGCGAAGCCGCGCAGGGTTCCTCTCACCCGGATCGTGAGAAGGCGGTACTTCCCGGACTCGATCTCCTCGACGAGACCCTCAAAGGGCGCTCTCTCGGCCGGCGGAAAACTGTCGAGGTATATGGCATGGAGTCGCCCTAGGCTTGCCGCATCGAGAGCGTGCTCGTGCGCCACGACGACGTCCCCATCGAGTTGACCAGTCCTTCTTGGTGGCACCGCTGCCTCCCCACTTGGCGGAAGGATCCTGCAGCTTGCCGCGCGGGTCAAACGCCCGCGTCTCTTCCGCACCTCCCCTGGCTGGGATCGCGCGTCCAGGGGGGCAGGGACACGTTCCCGGCACGGGTTTCTCGGCAGAGGTCGGTGGGGTAAGCTTCCCCTCATGGTTGAGAACAAAGGGGGACGGGTCCGGCTCCGGGCCCTCACAATCGGGGACTACGACGCGCTCGTACGTCTCTGGCAGGAGGGCGGGCTCCGGCGCCAGGGGTCGCCAGCGGGGTCGGATCTTCACCTTTGACATTCAGATCTTCGTGTCGCCATCTCGCTCTCGGCATTGGGGGACATGAGCCCGTTTCCTCTCGGCGTTCCCTGCGCGCAGTCGCGAATGGCTGGGATTACGTCTTCAGGAGGATTCTCACGCCAGCCTCCGGGGCGAGCGGGATAGGTGCTCGAAACAAGACACCACGAAAATCGAATAGCACGCTTTCGATTTTCCTGGTATACTGGCGCCATGATCGAGCGCGCCCAGTGGCTCTCCGAGATCCGCGCCGCCCTGGAGCGGAGCCGCGTCGTGGCCCTCCTTGGGCCTCGTCAGTCCGGCAAGACCACGCTCGCCCGCGAGATCGTCCCCGAGGACTCCCCGGCCTACTTCGACCTTGAGGACCCGCGCAGCCTGGCCCGCCTCGCCGAGCCGATGACCGCCCTCTCGCCCCTGCGAGGGATCGTCGTCATCGACGAGGTCCAGCGCCGACCCGACCTCTTCCCGGTCCTGCGCGTCCTCGCCGACCGGCGCTCGCTTCCGGCGCGATTCCTCGTCCTCGGGAGTGCAGGACCCGACCTCCTGCGTCAGTCCTCGGAGACCCTCGCCGGCCGCCTCGAGACCGTGGTCTTGGGCGGGTTCGGTCTCGAGGAGATCGGCGTCGACGCCTGGCGGCGGCACTGGCGACGCGGAGGGTTCCCGCCAGCCTACCTGGCACGCACAGAACAGGACAGCTATCGCTGGCGGCGCGAGCTTGTCACCACCTACCTCGAGCGCGACCTGCCACAGCTTGGGATCCGGATCCCGGCCCCCGCGCTCCTCCGCTTCTGGACAATGCTCGCCCACTATCACGGCGGGGTCTGGAACGCGGCGGAGGCGGCGCGGTCGCTCGGGACGAGCGAGCCGACCGCGCGGCGGTATCTCGACCTCCTCACCGGGCTCTACCTCGTCCGTCAGCTCCAGCCGTGGCATGAGAACCTGAGGAAGCGCCAGGTTAAATCCCCCAAGGTCTACCTGCGCGACAGCGGCCTCCTGCACGCGCTCCTTGGCCTCGCCTCCGAGCGAGACCTCCTCGCCCACCCCAAGGTCGGCTCCTCGTGGGAGGGATACGCCATCGAGGAGACACTCAAGGCTGTCCGCCCGGACGTCGCCCACTTCTGGGGCACGCACACCGGAGCCGAGCTTGACCTCCTGCTATTCGTGCGGGGACACCGCTACGGCGTCGAGGTCAAGTTCCAGGACGCTCCGCGCCTCACGCCCTCGATGCGGATCGCGATGGAAGACCTCTCCCTCGAGCGCCTCGTCGTCCTCTACCCAGGGGACACCCGCTACGACCTCGAGCGGCAGGTCGAGGTCGTGCCCCTGACCGACCTCGCCACCCGCGGACCTTCGGCCGTGACCGGCCGCTCTACCACGAGAAGGCGAGCCGGCTGAGGCACCTGCGACTTGGGGTGAAGGGGTCGGCCTTCACTGTTAGGGCTTGATCTCCGTCCTTCGTGTTGCCGAGCCCTTTAGAGTGGGTTTCTGACATGACTCGGTGTGCGACTCGCCCGCGTCGCGGCCGAACCCTCAGAACGGGACTCTCTCCGGAGCTTGCCTGAGAAGGACGGCGGGGCTGCTTCCGCGGCGGCGGCTTGTCGCTGCGGCCTCGTGGGGTAAGCTTCGCATCATGGCAGACGGAAGGGCAGGGAAGGGAAGGATCCGGCCCCTGACGATCGACGACTACGACGCCCTCGTGTGCCTCTGGCAGGAGGCCGGGCTCCCGTACCGGCCTGACGGCCGCGACCGGCGGGAGCGGATCGCGCGCGAGCTTGAGGGGCCGTGCTCGGTCTTCCTCGCGGCGGAAGAGGACGGCCGGCTCGTGGGGGCGATCCTCGGGACGCACGACGGCCGCAAGGGCTGGATGAACCGGCTGGTGGTCGCGCCGAGCCATCGGCGGAAGGGCGTGGGCGCGGCGCTCGTTCGGGAGGTCGAAAGGCGCCTCGCGGAGCTCGGGATCGAGGTCATCGCCTGCCTGATCGAGGACTGGAACCGGAACTCGATCGAGTTCTTCTCGGCGATCGGCTACGTCTATGACAAGGAAGTGCTGTACTACTCCAGGCGCAAGGACGAGCGGTCGTAGGTCTCTCTGGACAAGGAGGAAGCGTGAGGAAGGAGATCGAGTGGAACCGCAAGCTCGACCTGGTATGGGGGGCTCTCTCGAGCGGCGGAGCCCTACTCGCCGTGCTCGACGAGAAGGGAAAGCCCAACCCGATGACGATCGGCTGGGGGGAGCTCGGAATCGTGTGGAGCCGCCCCGTGTGCACCGTGCTCGTGCGGCCGACGCGCTACACCTACGGCGGGATCCGGACGGGGGATTCCTTCACCGTGAACGTGCCCCGGCCGGGGGAGCTTGAGGAGGCATTGGCCCTTTGCGGGTCGAAGTCAGGACGGGCTCTGGACAAGGCCAAGGCGTGCGGACTCACGTGGGAACCCTCGAAGAAGGTGAAGGCTCCGATCATCGCGGAGTGCGCCCTGTTCTTCGAATGCGAGATCCTCTCGCGGGCTCAGCTTTCCCGGGAATCCTTCCGCTCTGCGGACGTCCTGGCCACGTTCTACCCGAAGGGGGATCCGCACCTCGTCGTGTTCGGCGAGATCGTCGCCTCCTACGCCGAGGACGATCTCTAGTCGCCGGATGAGTTGACTTCCCCGTCGCCTTTCTCTCTAATGGAGCGGCAAGACGACGAGCGCGGGGCGCAAGGTCGACTCGCTTGCCTCGAGGAGGACGGCTTTTGTCGAAGAAGCTTCCCAGTCGGTACGGGATCCGGACGATGGTCCCCGCGGACGCGGAGGGGGTCGCTCGCCTCGCAGGCCTGTTCGAGCCCGTGTCGACGACCGTGTTCCAGGGGATCGACGCCGAGGACGTGTCCTCGTGGGTCAGGGAACGGCTGGCTTGTCCGGACTGGGCCGGGTTCGTGGCCGAGCTCGAAGGGGAGATCGTCGGGTTCGCCTTCTGCCAGGACATGGCGAACCAGCCGAGCGGGTTCGTCTTCCCGCAGGCGAGGGAGACGGTGTACCTGATGTACCTTGCTGTGGACGAGGCCTTCCGTGGCCAGGGGCTCGCCCGTGCGCTGATCGCGGCCTGCGAGAAGTTGGCCCGGGACTGGGGACGCTCGGGGCTCTTCCTCGACGTGGCGGACGACAATCCGGCGCTCGGCCTCTACGAACGTCTGGGGTTCGAGCGCCTGGGCGCGCAGGTCTTCCTGCGGAAGACGATCGAGCCCTAGTTCCCGGCACGCCCCCCGCTTGAGCTTCTCTTGAGTCTGCCCTCTCTCTCGCGAGTCTTTCTCCTGAACGGCTCGGTCAGTCGAGCGGCACGACCTCAGGCTGCGGGAGATGGACAGTCTGGGAGACGGCCAGCGAGTTGACTCCGTGCTCGTCGCGGACGGCAAGGGTCGCGGTGTACGTCCCCTCCACGGGGTAGCGCACGGTGATCTCGGGGTCGGTCACCAGGCGGGTGTAGGTCGCCGGCCGGATGGTCACGTCGTCCCCGAAGGTCCACTGGTAGGCGACGATTTGGTCACCGTCCACGTCGGTCGACGCGGACGCATCGAGCGTCACCCACAGCGGATCGTCTGGGTCGACGTTGTACACGACGGTGAACGACGCTTCCGGGGGGCTATTGAAGAGCCCGCAGCCGGAGAGAACGAGGGCCGCAGCCACGAGGACCGCCGCGTCGATCAGGCGTCTCTTCTTCATCCTGCCACCTCCTTGTGTGGCTCACCATAGCACAAGTTCTGGCCTCCTGTCGAGCCTTGGCCGCTAGATCCCCTGGGGGACGAACTGGCCCCAGCCTTCCTCGCCGAGGAAACACCCGTGTTCGAAGAGGACCCGACCGCGCGAGAGGGTCATCACCGGCCGGCCGCGGAGGCGGCGGCCCTCGTAGGGACTGAAGTCCGTTCGCATGTGTAGGTCGCTCGCGTGGAGCGTCCACTCTTCCTTGGGCTCGATGAGGACGAGGTCGGCGTCCGACCCGACGGCGACCGCTCCCTTCTTCGGGTAGATCCCGAGGGCTCTGGCCGGTCCCGAGCTCGTGAGGGCGGCCAAACGTTCCAGGCTGATACGTCCTTGGGCGACCCCCTCGCTGTAGAGGAGGGGAAGAAGGGTCTCG
>JAPLGE010000133.1 GCA_026390315.1 Candidatus Bipolaricaulota bacterium | reverse complement strand
GGGAGCGCTCTTCCTGAGACAAGCAGGCGACGGCGTTCACCGCCCCGCGGAACTTGAACGATCCCGTCTTCTGGAAGTTCTCGCACTTGAAGAAGACGTGCGCCCCCGCTTCGCGGTCGATCGCCGAGCAGGTCATCACCGCCGTCCGGTGAGCCAGCCCCGCGATCCGGCGCCGGGCCTCCTCGACGTCCTTCCAGGTCAGCGCGTCCATCTCACTCCTTGAACACGGTCCGGCGGTAGGCGCGGAGCTCCTCGATCGACTCGCGAATGTCGTCGAGGGCGCGATGCCTCGACGCCTTGTCGTCGATGACCTTCTCTCCGGAGTACCAGCGCGAGACGAGCTCCGTGATGCTCGAGACGTCGACGTTCCGGTAGGAGAGGAACGCGTCGAGCCCCGGCATGTACTGGATCAGGAAGCGGCGGTCGAAGCAGATGGAGTTGCCGCAGAGAGGCACGGCCTGCCGCACGCAGTAGTGCCTGAGGAACTCGAGGGTCTCCTCCTCCGCCTGCGCGAGGGTCACCCGCGAGGCGCGGACCTCGTCCAGGAGGCTGGACTGCGCGTGCTGCTTCGCCGCCCACGGCTCCATCCGGGCGAGAACCCTCTCCGGTTGATGGATCACCCGGCTCGGGCCTTCGGCGAGGATCTCCAGCTCCTTGTCGGTGACGATCGTCGCGATCTCGAGGATCGCGCAGGTCTCGACGGCGATCCCCGTTGTCTCAAGATCCAGCCACACTAGGTTCGTCCGCCTTGGCCGTGGGGCCATGCCGTTCCTTTCTGAGCCACGAGGATGTTGGTCCTCCAGAATACCACGCGCGGGGACTCCTTCCAAGCGCCGCGTCCTCTGTTCGTGTGGAATGGCTCTTGCCGAGAGGGTGGGACGTCTGGACACTGCGAGTCGTGTCGGTCCAGATCGGCGGTCTCCGCCGCCACGAGGTCCCTCAGTTCCTCGAGCTCCTCCGCCTGGGGTTCGAGGGAGGGCTCTCCCCGCGCGGGACCGACTTCCGCCGCCTCGAGTGCCTAGTCGGCTGGCTCCTCTCTGCCCGAGGCGTGCCTCTGGTTCTTCGCGCGCCCGACCCGCAGCGAGGCGTTCGTCCTCGTTGCGAGGGCGGAAAGGCGCGTCGTCGGATGTCTCACGATCCTCGGCCGAAGCACACCCTCCGTGATCGCGGCGGCCGTGCTCCCGCAGTTCCGCGGCCGAGGAGCCACCCTCTCCCAGCTCCAGGAGGCCGTCCGTCGCCTTCGCCGACGGGCCACCGTCGGGCGAGCGCTGCGGCGGTCAACGAGGCGGGCCGGCGCTCCGCTGCACCCTGTCCACGCTCGAGAGCCAGACCGTGGGCGAGATCCGTCCCCAGCTTGTTGCCGGGAGCGCGCGCGTTCCTCTCGTGCCTGGCCGACGGGAGCCGCCGGTTCTCCACGCTCGAAAGGGAAGAGACCTACCTCACCCTCCCGCCAACAGAGACCCGCCTGGCGTGCGTCGCGCTCCAGGCGGGCTTCGAGAGAGTCAGTCCTGGGTCCGCCTTACGATACGATTGACCTCTAGGAGGCCCGCGCCCTCGGCGGCTTCAGGCCGAGAAGTGACACGATCAGGCCGAGCCCGGCGAGCCCCATCACCGGGACGAAGACCGTAAGATAGCTCCCGGTTAGGTCCTTGATCTGGCCGGAGAGGAGCGTCCCCAGGATCGCCCCGAGGCCGTAGGAGCTGAAGACGATCCCGTAGTTCTT
>JAPLGE010000014.1 GCA_026390315.1 Candidatus Bipolaricaulota bacterium | reverse complement strand
CCTCTTCTACTCGACCGACTGGCCGAAGTTCGCCGAGGCGGTCAACTACGCCGTGAACAACGGAGCGCGGATCATCAACCTGAGCGTCTACTCGAACGGGAAACCGCCGCTCGAGTTTGAGCGGGCGATCGCTCGGGCGATTGATCGCGGGGTGATCGTCGTGGGGATCGCAGGGAACGACGGCAAGGCCACCGTCAGCTATCCGGCGAGATACCCGGGCGTCCTCGCCGTCTCCGCGACCGGCCAAAGCGACCGCCTCGCGAGCTTCAGCAACTACGGCCCCGAGGTGGCTGTCGCGGCTCCCGGCGAGAAGGTCACCTCGCTCTTCCCGGGCGGCGCCGCGGGAACGAGCTCCGGGACGTCGTTCGCCGCCCCGCACGTCGCCGGGGCCCTCGCGCTCATCCTCTCGGCCAATCCTCGCCTCTCCTCAAGCGAGGCCGTCTCGCTCCTCCAGAAGACCGCGTCCGACCTCGGCCCGACCGGCCGGGACGCCCAGTTCGGGGCGGGGCTCGTGGACGCCGGGCTGGCCGTGTCCACGACGGCCGCGAAGTAGACCAGGCACTCGCTTGCCGCCACCCAAAGAGATCTCGCCGAAGGCTCCCAGTTGTGCTTGCCCTTCCTTGTCCCCAGAATGGGGAAACGGCTCCTCACGGTGGGAGGCAGGATGCTACTCGGGTGTCATCTCTCGATCGCCAAGGGCTTCACCGGCGCGCTCGACGCCGCCGAGGATCTGGGGACGAACGTTCTCCAGATCTTCTCTCACAACGCCTCCTCCTGGCAGACAAGACCGATCGCGCCCGCGGACGCGGCAGCCTTCCAGGAGCACCGTGACCGGTCGGTGGTCGAGTTCCTCGTCGCCCACACGTCGTACCTCCTGAACCTCGCGAGCCCAGAGGACGACCTCTTCGAGCGGTCGGTCGCGGCTCTCACCGAGGAGGTCGAACGTGCCGGAGTCCTCGGGATCGAAGGGATCGTCACCCACCTCGGCGCCCACAAGGGCGCGGGAGAGCGGAAGGGGATCGAGCGGATCGCGGCGGGCCTCGAGCGGGTCATCGCCGGGGAGACGTTCGCCTCCTGCCCAGACGTGATGCTCCTCCTCGAGAACACGGCCGGAAGCGGAACCACGATGGGAAGGAGCTTTTCTGAGATCGGCTCCATCCTCACCCTCTTGGGAGGCGGCCCGCGCCTCGGGGTCTGCCTCGACACCTGCCACGCCTTCGCCGCCGGGTACGACGTGCGCACCAAACAGGGGCTCGCCGCGACGCTCAGCGCGTTCGACCGCGCCGTGGGCCTCGACCGTCTGAAGATGGTTCACCTGAACGATTCCAAGTTCCCTCTGGGGTCGCGGCGCGACCGGCACGAGCACGTCGGCCGGGGCGAGATCGGGGAGAAGGGGATCTGTCTTCTCGTGAACGAGAAGGCCCTGCGCGACCTCCCGTTCGTGTTGGAGACCCCCAAGACGATCGATGGTCAACCCGACGCCGACTCGCTAAACTTGGCCGCGGTGCGGTCCCTGCGAAGCAAGGAGGGGTTCGAATGAAGCTCTTCATCGACACGGCGAACCTGGCGGAGATTCGCGAGATGGCGTGGCTCGTTGACGGGGTGACCACGAACCCTTCCCTCGTGGCCGTCGAGAAGCGCCCGTTCCGCGAGGTCATCGCCGAGATCTGCACGCTCGTGCAGGGCCCGGTGAGCGCGGAGGCCACGGCGCTCGACACCGACGGCATGCTCGCGGAGGCTCGCGAGCTCGCGAAGATCCACAAGAACGTCGTGGTCAAAGTGCCCATGACCCTCGCCGGGATGAAGGCCGTGCAGAGGCTCGCCGAAGAGGGAATCCCCACCAACGCGACCCTCGCCTTCTCCGCGAACCAGGCGCTTCTCGCCGCGAAGTGTGGGGCGACGTACGTCTCTCCCTTCGTGGGGCGGATCGACGACGTCGGCGGCGACGGGATGGAGCTCGTCTCCCAGATCCTCGAGGTCTACGAGGCGTACGCCTTCCCGACCGAGGTGATCGTGGCGAGCGTCCGGCATCCCCAGCACGTCCTCCAGGCCGCGCTCCTCGGAGCGGACATCGCCACCGTCCCCTACGCGATCCTGAAGCGTCTGTTCGATCACCCGCTGACCGACGCCGGGATCGAGCGGTTCCTCAAGGACTGGAAGGGGATGCCCCGATGAAGTTCGCTCGCTTCGAGGGGACGCGCGACGCCTACGGCGCCACGCTCGCCAAACTGGGGCACGAGGACCCGCGGATCGTCGCCCTGACCGCCGACCTCGCCGGCTCGACCAAGACGAGCCTGTTCGCCAAGGAGCACCCCTCTCGCTTCTTCAACATGGGGGTCGCCGAGGCCGACATGATGGGGGTCGCCGCGGGGTTCGCCATGAGCGGCTTTCGCCCGTTTGCGTCCACCTTCGCCGTCTTCGCGACCGGGAAGGCGTGGGAGCAGGTGCGCCAGGTCATCGCCTACCCCAAGGTCCCGGTGCGGATCGTGGCGACCCACGCCGGACTGACCGTGGGGGAGGACGGAGCGAGCCATCAGATGCTCGAGGACCTTACGCTGATGCGGGTCCTTCCCCACATGACGGTGATCGTCCCGGCCGACGCGATCGAAGCGGCGGCGGTCACCCGGTTCGCCGCATCCCACGACGAGGGGCCGGTCTACGTGCGCCTCTCCCGCGAGAAGTTCCCCATCGTCCTCGACGAAGGCTACGCGTTCGAGCTCGGGAAGTCGCCGATCCTTGCCGCAGGAACGGACGTCTCGATCGTCGCCTGCGGGGTCATGGTCTCCGCCGCGCTTCAGGCGCGAGAGCTCCTGGGCCGCGACGGGATCTCCGCCGAGGTGGTGAACGCCTCGTCGGTCAAGCCGCTCGACCGGGAGACGATCCTCGCCTCCGCGAAGAAGACCCGCGCGGTCGTCACCGCCGAGGAGCACCAAGTGGCTGGCGGCCTGGGGAGCGCGGTCTGCGAGCTCCTCGCCGAGGAGCGCCCCACGCCGGTCGTGCGCGTGGGGATGCAGGACGAGTTCGGACAGTCGGGGAGCGCAGACGTTCTCCTCGCCCACTACGGCCTCGACGCGCACGGCCTCGTGGCCGCGGCGAAGAGAGTCCTCGCCCGGTGAGGGACGTCCGAGAGGACGTGGCGCTCCTGAAGCCTTCGCGGCCGCGACTGCGCCCGCCGAGAC
>JAPLGE010000205.1 GCA_026390315.1 Candidatus Bipolaricaulota bacterium | reverse complement strand
CGAGCAAGCGATCTCAAGTACCGTCAGGTGGTGGAGAACGCGAGCGAGGCGATCTTCGTGGTTCAGGGCGGGAGGCTCGTCTTCCTCAACCCGGCAACCGCTTCGATGATCGGCCATTCTAGCGAGGAACTCACGGCCAGGCCGTTCGTCGACTTCATCCACCCCGACGACCGGGACATGGTTCTCGAGCGACGCCGAGCGCAAGCAAGGGGGGAGGGACCGCCGGGCGTCTATGCCTTTCGGGTCATCCGCGAAGACGGCGCGGTCCGGTGGATGGAACTGAACGCCGTCCTGATTGAATGGAGCGGAGAGCCAGCCACTCTCAACCTCGCGAGCGACATCACCGAGCGCAGAGAGGCGGAGATCGAGCGCGAGCGCCTGTTCGAGCGCCAGATCGTCCTCAACCGCGTCACGCTCGCCCTGAGCAGCCTGTTGGATCTCCAAGCGATCCTCCGCACCTTGTACGAGGAGGTCCGGATGCTCGTCGCCGCCGACGGGTTCTTCGTGTCTTCGTATCACAAGGACACGGGCCTCATCACGGACCTGCTCGCGGTCGAGGCTGGAGTGGAGCACGATGTGTCAACCTTTTTCCCCATCCCTCTCGCGCCGGAGAGGAAGGGGATGCAGAGCCAGGTCCTGCGGACGGGAAGGCCCCTCTCCGTCCCCAACTGGATGGAGGGAGAGCGCCAGATGCAGACCGTGCACCACATCGCACCCGATGGCGCGTTCACCCCGCCGCCTCCCGAGGATGAGCGCGAGGAGTGCACGAAGTCCGCCCTCCTCGTCCCGATGATGTTGCAGGGCGAGCCCGTGGGTGTACTCCAGGTGCAGAGCAACCGGCCGAGCCCCTACTCGGACGAGGACGCGGACCTCCTCGCCGGTTTGGCGAACGTGGCCGCGATCTCGGTCCAGAATGCGCTTCTCGTCGATGAAGCCCGCCGGGCCGCCGCCCAGATCCGCCAAGGCCTGGAGGGGACGATCAAGGCCGTTGCCCTGACGACGGAGATGAGGGACCCCTACACCGCCGGGCATCAGGAGCGGGTGACCCGCTTGGCGTACGCGATTGCGCGGAAGATGGGGCTTAGCGAAGAGAGGGTGGAGGGCCTGCGCGTGGCCGGGCTCTTGCACGACGTGGGCAAGGTCTCCGTCCCCGCTGAGCTCCTGAGCAAGCCGACCCGCCTGACGCCCGCCGAGTTCAGCCTCGTGAAGGCTCACCCCCAGACTGGCTACGAGATCCTCAAAGGGGTCGTCTTCCCTTGGCCGGTGGCCGACATCGTCCTCGAGCACCATGAGCGTCTCGACGGCTCGGGCTACCCGCGAGGGCTCAAGGGCGAGGCGATCTCACTTGAGGCGAGGATCCTCGCCGTGGCCGACGTCGTCGAGGCGATGGTTTCCCACCGCCCCTATCGCCCTGCTCTGGGTGTGGACAAGGCCCTGGGGGAAGTGGAGGCGGGAGCGGGCGTGCTGTATGACCCCGAAGTCGTCAATGTCTGCCTGCAGCTGTTCCACGGAGGGTACGCGATCTCCACGCCACTGCCAGAGGCC
>JAPLGE010000009.1 GCA_026390315.1 Candidatus Bipolaricaulota bacterium | reverse complement strand
CGACGAGCGAGGCCACGGCCATGATCCCCACCGCAGGGATGAGGAGGCCGAGGCTCCTCAGGACGATGCGGAGGTCCTGGCTCAGGTACCGGTGGGTGGGGTGATGATTCATGCGACGAGCTTGTCGATCAGCTCATCGGGAACTCGCTGGAGGGAGAAGAGCGTCACGAGGTCGCCCGCCCCGATCACGGTGTTCTCCGTGGCGAGCGTCCGCTTTCCGTCTCGCTCCACGGCGATCACGCGCACGGCCTGAGGAAGCAGGCCGCGTCGCGCGCTGTCCGAGAGCGACTTGCCCACCAGGGGCGATCCCTCGGGCACGATGATGGAAAGGACCTGATCCCCCTCAGGGAGCACGGTGAAGTCCTTTACCCGAGGGCGCTTGACCGCGTTGTACAAGTGGTTGGCGACGACGTCCTCCGGGTTCTCCATCACGCTCGCCCCGAGCCGGCGGAAGAACTCGGCGTGCTCCGGATCGTTCACCACGGAGACGATCGAGGGAATCCCTAGCCCTTGGGCGATCGAGACGACCATCAGGTTGACCGCATCGTCACTCGTCGTCGTGATCAGGGCGTCGGCTCGCTCCGCACCCGCCTCGCGCAGGGTCTCGGCGGAGGTGGCATCCGAGTTGAGAACCGTGATGTCGTATCGGTTGCTGATTTCCCGAGCCCGCTCCTCGTTGCGGTCAATGACAACGACGTTGTTCCTCTCCTTGACGACGATGTCGATGAGGCTAGAGCCGAGGCTGCCGGCCCCGACGATGATCATGTACACTCGTATCACCCCGCAGGAGCGACTATCCTAGCACGGGGGGCACCACGCGTCAATGGCCGTCAGAAGCCACCTCAGGCCGCGTCCCTCTGCCGCCGCCGATTGAGGAGACCCGGCAGGGCGCGTATCCTCTCGGGAAGAGGGGGTGAAAGGGTGCGGGCTCTCGTGGTGCAAACGATGCGGATTCCGCTTTCTCTGGCTCTTCTTCTCGCCGTGGGGCTCCTGGTCTCAAGCTGTCTCGACCCCGGGCCGAACCGGCCTCCCGTCGCCGAGATCTCGGTCGCCCCCCCGGCTGGGTACGTCCCGCTCCTCGCCGCGTTCGACGCAAGCGGATCCGCCGATCCCGACGGGCGGGTCGTCTCCTACGAGTGGAGCTTCGGCGACGGAAAGGCCGCGCGAGGCGAGACGGCCAGCCACTCCTACGTCGAGGCCGGCACCTACACCGTGTCCCTGCGGGTCATCGACAATCGCGGCGGGGAGGACACGACAACCGTTCAGGTCATCGCCTTGACCGTCCCCGCTGGCCAGCTCGTTCGCCACTACCACTGGGAACACCGGGGCGAGGCGGAGTCCTTAGAGGTTCTGCTGCCCGAGAACCTGTACCGAACCTACGACGGGCGGACCCGCCAGCCGCTCGTCGACAACTACAACTACGATCTCTATGTGTTGGATCCCCTCGATGATCCGACCCTGGAGGACCTGGCACGGCTCATCGCTCAGCAGGCGGGCCAGGGCGACGAAGCCTTCTCTGAGTGCGCGCTCGCCTTCGTGCAGGGCGCCATCCGCTACGCCGCCGACCCGCCCGGAATCGAGTACCCGTTGTACCCCCTGGAGACGCTCGTCGAAGGCCAGGGCGACTGCGAGGACACGACGATTCTCTACGTGAGCCTGATTCGGGCCCTCAGCCGCCCGGTCTCGATGGCCTTCGTCGACACGAACGACGACGATCTCCCCGACCACGTCCTCGCTCTTGTGCCGGTTTCCTCTACTTACCCCGGCTCGGCGGCCTGCCCGTCCGGGATGTCGAAGAGGTTCTGGACGATCGACGGCACGCTGTACGCCCTGGCGGAGACGACGGCCGCCGCAGGATCAACCTACGTCCCTCTCGGCTGCGACCCGTGGGGGCTTGAGCAGACTGACATCAAGAAGAAGTGGGACTTCTGACCTCCAAGCTCCGATCGTGAGGAGCGAGGCCAGAGATCCGGCGCCCTTCCGCGTCTCAGGAGCGGCCGCGATTGGTGACTCCTCGTTCCGGAGGATATGATCGGCCTCTCTCAAGGAGGGCATCGGATTGAGGACTTGCCTCATCAATCCCCAGAAGCTCCTGCGGTTTGACTTCGGGCCGCTTCACCCGTTCAAGGTGTACCGCCTCGGCTTGACCTACCGCTTGATGGAGGCCTACGGCCTGACCGCCGCAAGCTCGATCACCACGCTCGACCCGCGCCAGGCGACTGAGGAAGAGGCGCAGGCGTTCCACACGCCTGGGTACCTCGAGGTCCTGCGATTGGCCGACACCGGGATGTGGGTCCCCAACCTTTTTGCCCACGGCCTAGGAACCATGGACAACCCCGTCTTCCCCGGAGTCTACGAGTGGGGGATGCTCGTCGCCGGGGCCTCCATCGAGTGCGCGGAGGAGGTCCTCGCGGGCCGGGCGGAGACCGCGTTCAACTTCTCTGGGGGCCTACATCACGCGATGCCTTCCCGCGCCTCCGGCTTCTGCCACATCAACGACCCCGCGCTCGCCATCCACACCCTCCTCCGCCACGGGAAGACGGTCGCCTACGTGGACATCGACGCCCATCACGGGGATGGCGTGCAGAGCGCGTTCTACACGACGAATCGCGTGCTCACGATCTCCCTCCACCAGAGCGGGTACACGCTCTTCCCCGGCAGCGGGTTCGTCGAGGAGATCGGCCAGGAGGAAGGCCGCGGCTACGCGGTGAACGTCCCCCTTCTCCCGGGCGCGCGCGATGACGCCTTCGAGCGGGCTTTCGACGCCGTGGTCCTGCCGCTCCTCGAGGCGTACGCGCCGGATGTCCTCGTGACCCAACTCGGCGCCGACGCCCTGATCGGAGACCGGGTTGCGGGTCTGCG
>JAPLGE010000108.1 GCA_026390315.1 Candidatus Bipolaricaulota bacterium | reverse complement strand
CGTCCACCGCTTGGCGAACCGCATAGACGGGCTTTGCCTCATCGTGCCGAGCATGGGGCCGGCCGAGACGCGCGACCTCCCGCCTGGGCGCGCCCTACATGCCGAGCCAATCGGTTTCGGCGACACCCCTGCGGAGGACGTCGCGTCGTTCCGGGGGATGGCGGTCGTCCAGACGCAGGGGCAGTTCGAAATCTGGAAAAGGACCATCCTGCCGGCGGTCCGAGCGGCCGACGCGAACCTCGCCGCGCGGCTTCGGAGGAACTACGCGTTCTCGTTCGACCCCGCAGTCCTTGCGAGGCCGTTCGAGAAGCCCGCGCTGTTCGTGCACGGGCGGCAGGACAACGACTGCGGGTATCGCGACGCCTGGAAGGTGATCGAGAGCTACCCGCGCGCCACGTACGCGGTTCTCGATCGTGCCGGGCACTGCCTTGACAGCGAGGCGCCGCGGCTGTTGGAGGCTCTCGTGCACGACTGGCTCGACCGGATCGAGGAGGAGGCGGCCGATCGGCCGGCCTAGCTCGACTGGCGAGTCGTCAAGAGCGCGTCGACTCTCGAGAGGTCGAGAACCCCCGCCCTTCCCCAGCCCGCCTCCCCGGCGGGCACGTCGGGGCGCAGGCGTGCGTACAGGCTCATCGCCTGGCGCTTTAGGTCCTCGCGGCTGTAGGAGGCGGCGAGCTCGGTCAGCTTGGCCTCGACGAGGCCTAGGGACTCCTTGAACTTCCCGACCAGGTACCGGCGGACGCTCTCCGGGTCTACCGGCAAGGCTCCTTCCAGGGCGCGCAGACCCTTCTCCGTGCGGACGCACGGCACAAGCCGCTCCATGAACTCCACGCCCTCTGCCCCGAGCTTGCCGCGTTCCTCCGCCGTCTTCTCGCGCTCCTCCGCCGGGCGCGGCTCGTAGATCCCGAGGCGCCTGCCCTTGGCCTGCGCGGTCAGGCCGGCGATGGCGCGACCCAGGGTGACGGCCTCATCCTCGTCGTAGCCGAGCCTTCGGGCGACGACCGCCGCCCACAGCGTCAGGAACGGTGCCCGGTTCACGCGGATCTCCACCATGGTGACCACCGAATCCACTATAGCGGAGATATGGAGGGAATCGAAGAGGAGATGACCGGGGCGCCCGTCAGGTCACCCCGTGACCCGCCCCCGGTGAACGGTCCACTTCTCAAGCTAGTCTAACCCACCATTCAACCTGGACCGACTGGAGGGGGGGCAGATGAATGGACGCGATTCGGAAGCTCGTCGGAGAGCGATGCTGTCTCTCCCCGTGCATGGATGGCGACGCGGAGGAGTGGACACGCTGGCTGAACGACCTCGAGGTGGCGATCCCGCTGGGGGACGAGGCCTACACCCAGCCCACGCTTGCCGACCAGGAGGAGCTCGCCCGCGGAGTGAAGGAGAACGCCTATCACCTCTTCACGATCGTCGCCCTCGAGGACGACCGTCGGATCGGGCGCTGCGGCCTCTTTTGGGTTGACCACGCCAACCGGAGGGCGAGCCTCGGGATCTCGATCGGCGAGAGAAGCGACCGCGGGCGGGGTCTCGGCCAGGACGCCTGCCGGCTCCTCCTCGACTCGACTACGGGTTCAACCTCCTGAACCTGAACAACATCATGGTCGGGGTTCGCAGCTCTAACGAGCGTGCACGGCGCTGCTACGCGGCTCTTGGGTTCGGGGAGATCGGCCGGAGGAGAGAGGCGCGCCTCATCGCGGGCAAGGCCTACGACGCGGTCTACATGGACCGTCTGGCCCGCGAGTTCCAGGGCTTGGCCATCGCGCCGATCATCGAGAGGAGCCAGAGCCAGGGCGTCCTGCCGCGACAAGCTTGCGCCTCAGAAGTCGCTCGTTTGGTCCTCCTCGGCCTTGCCACGCTTCCCCGACGCTGTCTCGTCTCGAGCGGCCTCCCTGAACAGCGTCTTGTAGTGGCTCTCGAGGAGGCCGGTCAGCTCCGGGGCAGACGGGGAGAGGCTCACGAGGATGGACGGGACAGGGACGGGCCTGCTGAAGACGATCCGAATCGGCGGGCGCCGCCGCGCGACCTTTCTCGAGGAGGGCCAACGGCTGGCGAGGATGTCGTAGACGAGCTTGTACGTGCAGTTCTGCTCCTGGAATGGGGCGAGCAGGAGACTCGAACGATCGCTTTCATCTCCCAGGGACTTCAGAAGCGCTCCGATTCCCGAAAACCAGCGTCCCGGAGCGCCGCCGCCCGGACAGACAACGATGCATCCGCCGTCGCGGACGTGAGAAGCGGCCTCCTCAAGCGCCCGGCGGTTCTGCGCGCGCGCCGCGTCTCCTGAGACCTCGGGCTCCATCCGGTTGAGAAGGGAGAGTCCGACCCGGTGCATGAAGCCAAGTCCCAGCCGCGGCCGCGCCCGCCGGTCGAAGGTGGGCACGACCGAGAGGAGTGACGGGGCGAGATGCGGCACGAGCCTTGCCACGGAGTCCACCGCCAGGATGCGCACGTCCGGGCGATCGAGCGCGGCGAGGACGAGAAACGGAGTGAGGAGCGACGGATGATTGCCGTAGGCCACGAGCGGCCGCTCGCGGAGCGCGGACACGTCTTCTGGCGGAAGGGAGACCTCCCAAGGGAACCCGAGCTCGTTCAGCGCCGCGCGGCAACCCAGATGAGGGCCGAGCTCTCGGATGCGATCGTCCACGAGCACCGCGGCGTCGAGGACACGCGCGACGGGGTAAACGGCGCCGACGAGACGGAAAGCAACCCGTCGGGCGAGGCTCATGTGCTCGGCCTGGTGGTAGGCCTTGCGAAGAGCGGGGATTCCGCCTTCCTGGAAGGCGGCCTGAAGATCGTCGAGGACAGACCGCAAACTTCTCTCCCTTGAGACTCCCGTCCCTAGCGACATCGTCGTTCGACGCCGACTCCAAGAGTCCCCCATGTCTCTCGATGAGGGAGTGTGGCACAACCTCCTGGTGGCGTCAAGCGTTGCCGGCAGGGCCGGTCCGGCTCGATGGGCCTGTTCGCGGCGTGTCCTGCGGGCCCTTTCCAGGCAAGAGCCGCCACGACGAGCCTCCATTCGCATGGAAAGAAGGGAGGGTCTCCGGTACGATCTTCATCAAGGGATCGCGCCTTGCTGCTCCCGGTGGGCAGGAGCCCGATTCGTTGCGCTACCCCGCGCGTGCCGGGGATGCTTCTTAAGGAAAGGGAGGATCGCATGAACAGCTTCTGGATCGTCGTTGGGGTGGGAGCCGCTGTGCTCATCTTCCTCATGGGAATTCGGGTCGTTCGGCCAACTCACCGCGCGCTCGTTGAGCGGTTCGGCAAGTACCAGCGGTTCGGAGGGCCTGGCTTCCACTGGATCATCCCGTTCATCGACCACATGGTCCAGATCAACATCACCGAGCAGATGGTCGATGCGCAGCCGCAGGAGATCATCACGAACGACAACCTGAACGCCCGCGTCGACGCGCAGGTCTACTTCAAGGTCAAGGAGGACGAGGAGAGCGCCAAGAGCTCGCAGTACAACGTCAACAACTATCAAGTCCAGATCGTAAATCTCGCGCGCACCACGCTGCGCA
>JAPLGE010000139.1 GCA_026390315.1 Candidatus Bipolaricaulota bacterium | reverse complement strand
CGAGGCTCGGGTCGGCCGGCCCGTCAATCGCCTCGGGCGGGTCGTCGTCTCGCACGGCGCCGGGACGAACGGAGGCTTCCTCGTGGCCAAGGCGTACTTCGACCACGGCTTCGACACCGTGGTCTACATCCACTGCCGGCCCGAGGACTCCCGCCGGCTCACGGCCGAGTTCAAGGACACGAAGAACCTCGTCGTCACCGGACACATCGCGAGCGACTCCCTGGGGATCAACCCGTTCATCGCGGCCCTGCGCTCCGGGGGTCTCGAGGTCACCGCGGTGAGCGGGATCATCCCTCCCGAGGCGTGACCACCCGCCGGCGCAGAGCAGAGATGAGCTTCAAGATCGCGACGTTCAACGCGAACTCGGTGCGGGCGAGGCTCCCCATCCTCATCCCGTGGCTCGAGAAAGAGCGGCCGCACGTCCTGTGTCTCCAGGAGACAAAGGTTCAGGACGTCGACTTCCCGGTCGATGCCTTCGCCCGTGTGGGCTACCAAGCGGCCTTCCGAGGGGAGAAGGCGCACGGAGGCGTCGCCCTCCTCTCCACCGAGCCGATGGAGGACGCGCACTTCGGCCTGGACGACGAGGGTCCTTCGGATCTCTCACGCCTCATCCACACACCGGTCCTGTCGCGATGGTAGCGCAGGAACCGGACGATCCAGCGCGTATAAGCCTCCTCCGTCCTGGGGAAGAAGTGCTTCGTTTGACACAACTGGCTGACTTGCTCCATGAGCTTCATGCTGGTAGGTTGACACGCGAGAGTACGCGAGAAGAGCGCACCGGGCTGGCTGGAAGCCCGCGCGCCACGTAGCGGGGATGCACACCAATCATTGTTGGCCCCCATGGAGAGTTGTTCTGGAGAAAGTACATGTGCTGCAGGGACAAACTAGAGCCGAAGCCGGCTGATCCGCAGGTAATGCTGGCGCTCGACCATCTTGCGGCCATGTACGAGCAGTTGCACACCCTCCAGCGCTGCAACACTCGAGCTGGTCACTGGGTCAACGAGGCTTTCGTCGTTCGGCTGTGGGCGGTCCTCGAGGCGCACCACGTGGTCGACGGCGTGAAGTCGATTGATAGTTCGTTGCCGGGCTCGCGGCGGGTAGACCTGTGTAGGTGACTTCGCCAGAAGATCGCGCACGCGACGGGGCGAATCAACGACGAGGATTCGCGCAGACTGGACCGCGAGATTCGGCAGGAATTCCGGCTCGGGAACCGGGAGTCGTTGTTCTCCGGCACGTTCATCCTCTCGAAAGACACTGTCCTTGGCCCCATGTATCAAGCTTGCCGCGACTACAGCCTCGCGCTTCTTGACGCGGAGGCTCACGGATATGTCACTGATGCGGACGTCGGGGGTCAGACCTTCACTTGACAGACCCAGTCCTCTCGCCGACGCGTGTCGCGATCGCCTGATCGTCGAGTAATGCAGGCCAACCTGGTCGCCGACCTCCCGCTTGCGGAAATCGTGCTTCGTTTGACACGCCTGGCGGACCCCTTCTCCTTCGCTCCATCTTGGGCTACAGTGAAGTCAAGACACGAGGAAGATGGAGCAAGTGAGGCGAGAGAAGCCACCCAGGCGCCCTGACGTGCCCGGGAGAACTTGTAGCCGAAGAGAGGAGGAAGGCGCCGCGGTGCGGAACGGCGAGAACCGCGTCCAAGGGGGCGAGCGCAAGATGCCAAAGCTGTTGCGGGTCAACATGAGCGATCGAACGGCGACCTTCGAAGAGGTCCCGAAGAAGTACCGCCAGATGGGCGGGCGTTGGCTTACGTCGAGCCTCGTCTGCGACGAGGTTCCCCCTCTGTGCCACGCGCTCGGAGAGGAAAACAAGGTGGTGCTCGCTCCCGGGATCGTCACCGGCACGGCCGCGCCGACGTCCGGCCGGATCTCCGCGGGCGCGAAGTCGCCCCTCACTGGGACGATCAAGGAGTCGAACGCGGGGACCTCCTTCGGTCAGAAGCTCGCTCGCCTCGGGATCCAAGCGATCGTCGTCGAAGGACGCCCCAAGGAGAAGAGAACGTTCTGGCTCCTTTGTCTCACGAAGGACGGAGCGAGTTTCGTCCCAGCGAATCCCTGGATCGGACAGGGTCTCTACGCGGCCGTCCCCTCGGTCCTCGCGCAGTACGGGAACCCCTCGAGCGCCGGGATCCTCGCGATCGGCACGGCGGGGGAGAACCTCATGGCCGCGGCGGGGATCAGCTTCAACGACCTCTCCGGGCGCCCGAGCCGCTACGCCGGACGGGGAGGCTTGGGAGCCGCTCTCGGAAGCAAAGGACTGAAGTTCATCGTGGTCGACGACCGGGGGACCCCCGAGCGCGAGCTGGCCGATCGCGCCCTGTTCGACGAGGGGCGGAAGAAGCTGGCGAAGGCCCTGGCCGAGCACGCCATCACCAAGCCCAAGGGCGCCCTCAACACCTACGGCACCGCCGTGCTCGTGAACATCATCAACGAGGCGGGCGCCCTACCTACGCGGAACTTCCGCGAGGGCCGCTTTGAGGGAGCGGCGAGAATCGCCGGGGAGGCGATCTTCGCCGGGAACAAGGAACGACTGGGGAAGGACCTCTACAACCACGCGTGCAGCCCCGGCTGCATCATCCAGTGCTCCAACGCCTGGCACCGCCCGGACAAGAGCGTTCACACCTCGTGTCTCGAGTACGAGTCCGCCTGGGCCCTGGGTGCGAACTGCGGCATCGACGACCTCGACGTGGTCGCCGAGCTGAACCACCTGTGCAACGACTACGGACTGGACACGATCGAGATCGGTGGGGCCCTGGCCGTGGCCATGGAGGGAGGCTTGGCCCGATTCGGCGACGGGGCGCGCGCCATTGAGCTCCTGCACGAGATCGGAAGGGCGACTCCGGTGGGGCGGATCCTCGGCAGCGGCGCGGTCGTCACCGGCCGGGTCTTCGGCGTCGAGCGCGTGCCCGCCGTCAAGGGACAGAACATGCCCGCCTACGACCCGCGCGCGATCAAGGGGATCGGCATGACCTACGCGACGTCG
>JAPLGE010000189.1 GCA_026390315.1 Candidatus Bipolaricaulota bacterium | reverse complement strand
GAGGCGATCGCGCGGCTGAACGCCTGCGGGCTCCCCGTCGTCGTCGCCACGAACCAGGCCGGAGTCGCCAAGGGGTTCCTCACCGTCGCGACCCTCGACGCGATTCACGGCCGCCTGCGCCAGGAGCTCGCGGCGCGCGGCGCCCGGCTCGACGCGATCTACGCCTGTCCCCACTTCCCCGAGGCTCCCATCGCAGAGTTCGCCCACGACTGCGACTGCCGCAAGCCCGGGACCGGAATGCTCGACCAGGCGGCCCGAGAACTCGGGATTGACCTGCATCACTCCTACCTCGTCGGGGACATGACCGCCGACCTCCTGGCCGGGAAGCGCGCCGGCTGTCGCACCATCCTCGTCAAGACCGGCTTCGGCGGCAGCGACGGCCGCTACGAGGTCGAACCGGACCTCGTCGCCCCCGACCTCTTCGCCGCCGTAGACCTCATCCTCGCGGAGGTCGCCCCATGCAAGGCGTGATCCTCTGCGCCGGCGAGGGCGAGCGGCTTCGTCCCATCACCCTCAAGACGCCGAAGCCGCTCCTCCCGATCCGCGGCAGGCCGCTCCTTGACTGGACGGTCGAGTGGCTCCGCCGCTTCGGGGTGAAAGACCTCTTCATCAACCTGCACCACCTCCCGGACGCGATCCCGGCCCACCTGGGAACCGGGCTCGCCCGCGGGGTGCACGTGACCTACTCCTTCGAGAAGGAGCTCCTCGGGACAGCCGGCGCGCTGCGCGCGTTCCGCGACCGGCTGCGCCAGCCCTTCGTCGTGATCTACGGCGACGTGCTTCCTACGGCGCTCGACCTCGACGCCTTGCGAGCCTATCATCGCGCCAAGGGAGGGATCGGAACGCTCGTCCTCCAGAAGACCGACCGGCCGCAGGATTCCGACGTCGTCGAGCTCGAGAACGACGGACGCGTCAAGGCGCTCCATCACGCGCCCGGGACGTTCGACCACGGCGATCTCGGGAGCGCCGCCGTCTACTTGCTCGAGCCGGGCATCCTCCGCTACCTTCCCGAGTCGGGGAAGGCCGACTTCGTCCGCGACCTCTTCCCCGCCGCCCTCGAGGGTGGCGAGAAACTCTACGGCTACGTGACGGAGAAAGAACTCCCGGACATCGGAACCCCGGAGCGCTACGAGAAGGCCCAAAGGAGGATCGCGTGATCATCACCCGCACCCCGTTCCGTGTCAGCTTCGCCGGCGGAGGGTCAGACCTTCCCTCCTACTACCGCCGGCACGGCGGAGCCGTCGTCTCCACCGCCATCTCCAAGTACATGTACGTCACCGTGAACAAGCGCTTCGACGACACGATCCGCATCTCCTATACCCGGACAGAGATCGTGGACCAGACGGAGGACCTGCAGCACGACATCGTCCGCGCCGCCCTGCGCAAGGTGGGGATCGACCGCGGTGTGGAGATCTCGACGATCGCCGACATCCCGGCCGGGACGGGCCTGGGATCCTCGTCGACCCTCACCGTGGGGCTCCTGCACGCGCTCCACGCCTACGCCCAACGCTTCGCCGGCGCCGAGCGCCTGGCCGAGGAGGCGTGCGAGATCGAGATCGACACTCTGGGGAAGCCGATCGGAAAGCAGGACCAGTACGCCGCCGCGTTCGGTGGGATGAACTACATCCGCTTTAACTCGGACGACTCGGTCGTGATCGAGCCGATCGTCTGCACTTCGGCCACCCGCCGCCACCTCAAAGACTGCCTTCTCCTCTTCTACACTGGGCTCACGCGCAAGAGCGAACAGATCCTCTCCGAGCAGAAGACGAAGACCGAGGCCGGCGACGCGGATCGGTACCTCTCCTCCCTCGTCGAGCTCGCCGAGGAGCTCCGCAGTGCCCTCTGCCACGACGAGCCGGCGGCCGTGGGCGACATTCTCCACCGGGCCTGGCTCGTCAAGCGCGAGATCGTCTCTGGGATCAGCGACCCGCAGATCGATCGGTGGTACGAGGAGGCGCGTGTTGCCGGAGCGATCGGCGGGAAGCTCCTCGGTGCGGGAGGAGGCGGGTTTCTCCTCCTCTACTGCGAACCCGAGCGGCAGACGGCCTTGCGGGGTCGGCTGGCCGAGATCGGCCTGCGCGAGGTGGAGTTCACCTTCGAAGGGCAAGGCAGCCGGATCATCTACGTGGAGGAATGATGCAGGACTACATCACAGACTACATCGACCGCCTGGCCGAGGGGCTGCGCAAGATCGACCCTACGGCGATCGAAGGGGTCGTCGAGGCGCTAGAGGCGGCGCGCCTGAAGGGCCGCCGGATCTTCCTCATCGGAAACGGCGGGAGCGCGGCGACCGCCTCGCACATGGCAAACGATCTCCAGAAGCTCGCCTCAAGCGGGAAGTCGAGCCCCTATCGAGCGATCGGCCTCACCGACAACGTCCCCCTCATGACCGCGTGGGGAAACGACGAAGGATACGAAGCGATCTTCACTCGGCAGCTTGAGCCCCTCGCCGAGAGGGGCGACGTCCTCGTCGCCATCACTGGGAGCGGGAACTCCCCGAACATCCTCCACACGATGACCCGCGCCCGCGAGATGGGGCTCGTGGTGATCGCCCTCCTCGGGTTCACCGGGGGGAGGGCGAAGGCCCTCGCCGACCACGTCCTCCTCTTCCCCGAGAGCCACTACGGACGCGTCGAGGACGCGCACCTCGTCCTCGAACACCTCATCGCAAACTACCTTCACGACCTTCCCGAGAAGGGCTCGAGCTTGAAAGCGAAGGGCCGATCGGGTAAGAACTGAACCACAATCGGGGCCTTAGCTCAGTTGGGAGAGCGCTTGCATGGCATGCAAGAGGTGACGGGTTCGAATCCCGTAGGCTCCACAGGAAGATCGGAAGCGACGTTCACGTACGCGTTTCCCGAGCTCGACGCTCTCGGGCTGTCTCTCCACTCCACATCTTGTGCCTGCGTTGGCATCTGCATTTCGTGGTTCTCGGATCGGTCCCTCAGGCTCTCCGAACGCAGACCCTCCGGCCCGACCGGTGCGGCCGATGGTCTTTCCTGTTATCCTCAGGGAAATGGAACGCAAGCTGCCACCCGACTGGAGATTGCAGGCATGGAGCACGCTCGCGGAGCCCTTCGCGGATCCGCAGACAGGCTACGTGTTTCCCGTCGGTGCAGAGGTTGTCCAGTACTCCTATGTCAGGTGGGGGAAGGACCACGCCTTGGGCCTGCCGGTCCCGAACGGGACCGCGGTGTTTCTGAGTCTCTCCAGGACCGCGTACCACCAAGCCACTGTCCTCCTCAACGACAAGGGAAGGCTTGGCACTCGCGGAGCTGAAAGCGTCTTCCTGAACAACGCGGACGGCATCACGTGGACAGAGAACATGGCTGCGGCCGTCGTGTTCGCAGTGACTGCGCTTGAGGCATTCGCAAACGAGATGATCCCGAAGAATCACATCTGGACGAAGCCCGCCAGTGGGAAACAACGGCAGAAAAGGTACGCCAAAGAGGAGATCGAGAGGTCTCTGCCCTTAGACACGAAGCTTGGCGACGTCCTTCCGGCGGTCCTCGCGTCCGACAATCCCAGAGGCACGGAGGTCTGGGAGCGCTATTTGGAGCTCAAGGGGGCAAGAGATCGACTCATCCACCTCAAGGACCAGGATAGGCGCGGCAGTGGTCCCGACGCTGACACAGTCTGGGGAGTCCTGGTGTCTATACCCGCTCCGCACAGGACGTCGCTGGCGTTGATTGACTTCCTGCTCGGAGAGGCCAGCCAGAGGCCGCATTGGCGCCAGCTTTACCCCTTCGAAGACTAGCGGACCCGTACAGCGCTGCCTTGACTCCCGACTGCCCGAATCCCTCGTACGGTGCGCTGCCTTCCGAGTGTGGGCTTCCCTTGAACCGCCTGGATCATCAACGACTGGTTGGCTTTGACCCACTTCTGGGCCACTTCAACACTGGCGATGACAGATACGCCATCCGAGGGGTGTGAAGAGCGAGGTACCCGAGTGCGTCTGCCGGCCGTTTGGCAAGGGAGAGAATGCGCGACATTATGGGGAAGAGAGGTAGTGTCCCGTCTTGGCCGAATGCCACAGCGAGGCGGACGCAAACGTCATGGTAGGACAAGGAAGGAGGAGCCAGAGATGCCATCACGGGCACGCGCCAACCTGGACAGCCGGCTGACCGACATCGATCAGCTATTCCAGGCTCACAAGGTCTTGACGCAGTTCAAGAGGGCGGAAGCCGCTGCGAACAGCGCCGGAGGAGGGCTCCAGAAGCTGACTGCGATCATCAACGCTCTTGTGAACGCGCCCCGCAGAGGGCGCCCGGCGGAGGTGGCTGCACTGAACCGTGGGGCATTCGTTCTTCTCTGCTCGCATCTCCAGGGGTTCGTCGAGGATCTGCACGAGGAGACCGCACAGCACACCCTGGCTGGCAAAGCACGTTCCATTGGCGATGTGGTCAAGCTTGTAAGACCGCGCAACTCCAATCCGCATCCCGACGTAATCGAGCAGATGTTCTGCGGCATTGGCATCTACGACATCATGGATGCTCCACACTGGAACAAATGCGCAAACGAGACTGTGCGCAAGAGGCTAACCGGCTACATCGAGCTGCGAAACAAGATCGCGCACGGAACGCGTCTTCCTATGCACAAGAGCAAGGCGGACGGATTCAGGAAGTTCGTGGTTCTCTTCGCCGATGCGCTGGACCAGGCAGTTGCAGCGAAGATACAGCACACAACCGGTACAGCGCCGTGGTAATGGTGCAGGGTAAGAACCGCTGATGGATGGTCCCATTGAGTGAGGTGTCCCTCCGAGGCGAATCCGGCGACGCATGCCTCAATCGTGACGTGCTGGCCGTGTGCAGTGACGTGGTGGGCGAATGTGCCCGCATCGTTGGTCAGGATCCCCCTTTGGGGCGAAAGCCGGTCGTAATCCAACAGGCAACCGACGGCCAACCACGAGCCTGCCTGAATGGCCTCCCAGGAGAGTATTTGGTGAGCGTTACTTGCCTTCACACTCGCGACTACACGCGGATCGCCTACCAACTCGGTCACGAACTCGGCCACTTCTACATCGACCCCCACGACACGAACTGGCTCATCGAATCCGTGTGCACAGCACTCTCGTTGCAGTGTCTCACGGCCCTGTCGAGCACGTGGGCGACGTCTCCGCCGTTCCCGAATTGGCGGAGCTATGCCCCATCATTCCGCGAGTATCGAGAAGCAGCTGTCAACAGAGCCCTCCAGGAAACTCGCCTGGGACCCCATGACGCAATCGCAGTGTGGGTTCGCTGTTCACTTCCCCACGTCGTACGCAGCCCGTCCTTCTCCCGCCAGCACGAGGTGCTTTGCGCCGAGGTGATCGCTACCCTCATGGCCGACCATCGGGCAGCCTGCTCCGCACTAACCCGCCTTGGCATGGCGTCTCACGCTCATGGAAACACAGACTTCGCCGTATGGCGTGGCATTGTCTCTAAGGATGAGGCGAGCCTCGTCGATGCGATCGGAGAGGTATTCGCGCACGCGTTCGACGACGGGACCGAATCGAACCGCCCCCAGCCATGGCCCTGCTAGAGGTAGCCGCAGAAGGCCGCATCGGACTCTGGTCACCACTCGAGAACGGCCACGCGCGTTCCTAGATCGGTCCCGTAGGCTCCACACCTTCGCGCCGAGGTGATTCCCGTGTCCCTGCCTTCTGACCTGCATGACGCCGCATCCGCATGCGAAGCCTCGTGCCCTTGATGTTTGTGAGTCGACTACTCTGGGTATCGGTCCGGCGCGGTTGCAGCAAGGACCTCTGAGGAGGTATGGTAATCTGAGATGCCGTCCAGCAGCCACACGCAGAACAAGCGCCAATCCCTCTTCAAGATCTACTCTCAGCAACTCGAGCGTTTGAATCCCGACTACAAGGATCTCTACGGTTGCCCCATTTGCCATCGGCTGCTCGGAATCGATGCAACCCGCAAAGACGCGCCGCAGGAAGCTCGCCTGACGTTGGATCACATCCCTCCACATGCGTGCGGAGGGCAGGATGAAGTTCTAGTGTGCTTCAAGTGCAACAGCGAAGCAGGTTCTGGACAGGATGCCGAACTGCACCGCGGTCTCTTGCAGGCAGCAGATCGACGAAACGGGCAGTTTGCTATTGATCCCACTTGGTCGGAGGCTCAAGGGTTTGATCGTGCTTGGCTGGGAGCTCGAGAACATGATCTCGTGGTTCGCGTACGCACAAGACCAGGAGGAATAGAGGTCTTTCCAGAGCCCGGAGTAACGGATCCTGACAAGTACGAGGGGTACCTGAAGGAAAGACTCCGCGGGGATGGCCCTGTCGAACTGCAGTTGCAGTTCCCTAGAGGAACACGACAGCGGGATCTGCGCCCTGCTGACAAGACCCAGGCCCAAGCATCTCTGTTTCGCAGTGCGTACTTGTCAGCCTTCCTCCACCTGGGATACGCATACATCTTGCTGCGCCACGTCTCCGTCCTTCGCGAGTGGATTCAGGTCCCAGAGAAGCATATTGAAGACATCGGCACAGCGGTAGTCGCTGTTCCCAGCTCGACTGGCGTCCCATGGGGGGCCACAACTCTCTGCTTCGTAGAGCTTCCAGAGAAGCGTTCCAGCTGCCTGGGGGTTGCGCTGCAAGCCAACCTGGAAGGGTACGAGCGGCACTATATGGTCCTCTTGCCCCCTCCGGTGACGGACGAAAGAACCTCCTTCCCTACGTCGGAGATGCGCTCACTGCGAGACACTCAATCGAACGTGAAGCTGCGGATGGTTGGTCTAGCAAGACGCGTTATCCAAGAGCGGTTCAGGGAGGAGAGTCACCCTGTGGCGGCATTGGCAGAGCTTTGGAATGCCCTGCTGAATGAGTTCTCGTGATCAGCCTGCACGAGGCGCGCAGCTCCGGACACGAATCCTCCTAGCCCTGGGCTTCCCGTATACTTCGCCGCAGAGGCTCTATGGACAGAACTGTGCAATGCGAGCGCCTGCGGGAAACAACGTATCTCGTCTTCATCCTCCTTGGCAGCGACACCGGTCGGCCAGAGCTCATAGGATCAGGCACCGCGGTTGCCGTGAACTCGCGAGGTGATCTTCTCACCGCAGCGCATGTTGTTACCACAAGACTCCCCATCAGGCGCGATGATATCCGCGATCCGAACCTCATCATCCTAGCCAAGAGCAACCGCGGCACGTTTGTCAGGTACAGCTCCCCGCTGTGTGGGCTCAGTGTGGATCTGGGCGAGTTGCTTGCCGGCCCCCTCACGGTAGATCTTGCTCTGCTGCGGCCCTGCGAGGGTCAGAGGGACGTGCATTGTCTGCCGCTCAGCACTCGGCCACCTGTCGTAGGGGAGCAGGTTCTCATGGCAGGCTATCCTGACGACATTGAGCTGCCCTTCTCTTTCGATCAGCTGTTGCCCGCTTCCTCCATTCAGGTGCAGGCACAGCGCGTCAATCTCGAGATCGCCAAGCGGCTTATGATGATACGTTCTGGGATGATAGGCCATTCCGCCGGTGTGACGATCAACGAAGAGTACTCGGGGCATTTCTTCCACGTCGACAATGTGCTTCACAGTGGAGCAAGCGGAGGACCTGTCTTGAATTCAGACGGTGAGTTGCTCGGGATTCTCACGAAGCGGGCCATCACACGAGTCCCCTATGAGGATAGTCCCGGTTTGCGTGTTCCTTCGGGAGCCGCGGTGGCCATAACGCCGCAGATCCTCCTACCCAAGCTCCGCGAACTCGGTGTGTTCGAAGAAAACGACTAGCTGCGCCAGCTCGTCCCTGCACATCGGCCTTTGGAAGCGCCGCGCTGGCGAGCCGTGACTTCGTCACCTTAGACTCGGCGGCGACTGGACGAAGCGCTCTCGAGTTCGGACGCAAAGACGAGGCGTTGCATGGCAGCGCGAGGTCCCTGCCTGCCAAGACCGTCACCACTCGAGGACGGTCACACACGCTGCCAGCTCGCTCCCCCCGGGCTCAACAGTTTCCTGCAACCTAGTCCGTATCGGGATTCTCTCACCAACGGATATGCGGTCGGTTTTCCGCACCACTTTAGGTGCTCGGTGGTGCTAAGGCAACCCAGGGCCGTGGCAGGATCCAGCGGAGGGGCTTGCTCGGGCGAATGCTAGGCACGTCAGAAGCCTGCGGTCGCAATCCGCACTCCTACCGTAGTACATCGTACGCGCGTCTGCAACACTGGCCACTACGCTGGCCCCCGGAGCTACCTTTGCCAGCACCGTGAACGCGTCTTGCCGGATGGATGCGCTTCTTCTACGATCTCATATGGTTGGGGTTTCCAGCGACTGGTCGTGGCTCTACCCCCAGATCGTGCAGTGCAGGCGCAG
>JAPLGE010000209.1 GCA_026390315.1 Candidatus Bipolaricaulota bacterium | reverse complement strand
CATGCGAACTCCTTTTTCGCTGACAGACTCGACCTCTCGCGAGATCCTACGGCATGCTACGGCGGACCGACCCGGGCGGCCAGGTCATTCGGGTCGATTCGCGGCGGTCCCCCCGGCCCACGGCCGAGTTTCGCGGTACGGGCACGACGTCCCTCTCGAACCCAACGATCGCGGCGGCAAGACGGCCCCGCTGTGGCGGCGCCCCGGAGGGGAGGACACAGGGTCGCGCGGTCGACGTGAGGTCTCTCCGGCAAGCGAGGTCACTGCTTCTGAACCGCGAGCCGCTCATACAGGGCGCGGACGTTCGCCTCGAACCGCCCGCTCTCCGCGGCCTGCCACGCGGCAAACGGGGGCGGGAGGCGCAGAGCCAAAGCACTCTCCACGGACTCGCCGCGGGCGGCGACTTGGCGCACGTGGGCCACCAAGGCTTCCAGGTACTCGCGCTCGCGGGTGAGGTCCTTCTTCGTGCCCACGGGCCCGTGTCCGGGAACGAAGGCCGTGTAGGTGGTCTCTTCCATCTCCTCGAGCCACGCAATCCACCGCGCCGGATCGCAGTCGCGCATGAAGGGCTGCGTCTCAAAGAATCCAAGGTCCCCGCAGAAGACGATGCCGTCTGCCGGAAGCACGACGAAGACATCGCTTCGCGTGTGGCCGGCGACGGTGTGCAGCTCGACCGTCCTGCGGCTCCCGTGGAGCGTGAGAGACGCGTCAAACGTCACTTCCGGCAGCCGGTACTTAAGCGTTGGGAGCTCCCGAAGCAAGGCCAGATAGTGGGCGATGACTTCCTCGAGGCGCGTCCGCTCCGCCATGTCGGGCGTGTGGGCCAGGGTCTCCTGCGAGGTCGCGATCTCCTTGCGGAGCGGGTCCGGATCGACCTGGAGCTCGCGCACCCACGCCACCATGTCCATCATGTGCGCCCGCATCAGCGTCGAGGCGATGACGGTGGCATTCGGGAAAGCCTGGTTCCCTCCCCAGTGGTCGGAGTGGCCGTGCGTGATGACGACGAACGAGGCCGGGCGGCCAGTTCGCTCTTCGCAAGCCGCGTCGAGGGCGGTCGCTGGCTCGGGGGTGGAGAACGTGTCGATCACCAGGGAACGATCGCCGAGGTCGATGATCCCGGCGTTACTGTGCGACGTCGTGCCTCTGCGACCGATGGCAGCGAAGACGCCGTCGGCCAGCTCCTCGAGGTGGAAGGTGCGCTGATCCATTCTTCGTCGGTTCACGGGAACCACTCCCTTCTGGCTCGTCGCCTGGGCTGGATGTGTTCAAGGGTACGCCATGCTGCGCCGCACTCGCAACGGCCGCAAGCGAGGAGGGCGGGAGGAGAGCCTCGGGAGGCCTCGGACGCCGAGCGATCCTCGCCGACGGGCACGCGGCGATCCCTCTCCGGCGTGGAGGGCCGGTCTTGCGGGGCCGCGAGGAGCGAGGCATGATCGCCGCGGGAGGGAGAGCATGGTCGACCTCAGTCAGGTGACGTACTGCGGCCTCTACTGCGGCCTGTGCGCGCAGCGCAACCGAATCCCCCAGCGTGCTCGGGCGCTGCGCGAGCCCATGGAGAAGGAGGGGTGGGATCGATGGGGCAGGGAGATCCCGGGTTTCGAGGGGTTCTGGTCCTTCCTCGCTAACCTCGC
>JAPLGE010000090.1 GCA_026390315.1 Candidatus Bipolaricaulota bacterium | reverse complement strand
CGACGATCGGCGCGGCGTTCTTGTTGCGAACGTGCACCACCAAGCTGTCGCAGACCGTGGCCCCGCAGGAGTCGATCACGGTTAGGGTGAGGACCATGCGCTCGCCGTCGCAGCGGTCGGTGAGCGGTGCCGTGTAGACGCCGCGAAGGAACGAGGGATCCTCAAACGTTCCCCTGTCGCACTCCACGCTCCACCGGTACGTGAGCGAGTCTCCGTCTGGATCAGAAGCGATCGCCGCGAGGAGGATCGTCTCGCCTTCGTCGAGCGTCACGTCGTTCCCCGCCTCGACGAGCGGCGGACGGTTCACGTTGATGATGTGCAGGACGAACGAATCCTTACCAGTCGCCCCGCAGCGATCGGTCGCCGTGAGGGTGATGAGGACGTCCTCGCCCGTGCAGGAGTCGACGAGCGGCGCGATGTAGCACGGCGTCGCCGCGCACGGATTGTCGAACGTCCCCTTGGACGCGGTCCAGCGATAGACGAGCAAGTCGCACTCCGGGTCGCTCACCACGGGCGCCATCTTCAGCGCGGCGCCCTCGTCGACGAGCATGGCCGGGCCAAGCTCGACGATCGGCGCGGCGTTCTTGTTGCGAACGTGCACCACCAAGCTGTCGCAGACCGTGGCCCCGCAGGAGTCGATCATGGTTAGGGTGAGGACAATGCGCTCGCCGTCGCAGCGGTCGGTGAGCGGTGCCGTGTAGACGCCGCGAAGGAGCGAGGCATGCTCAAAGGTTCCCTTGTCGTACTCCGCGCTCCACCGGTACGTGAGCGAGTCTCCGTCTGGATCAGAAGCGATCGCCGCGAGGAGGATCGTCTCGCCTTCGTCGATCGTCACGTCGTTCCCCGCCTCGACGAGCGGCGGATGGTTCACGTTGATGATGTGCAGGACGAACGAATCCTTACCAGTCGCCCCGCAGCGATCGGTCGCCGTGAGGGTGATGACGACGTCCTCGCCCTCACAGAGGTCCGTGAGAGGAGCGCAGTAGACCGGGTCGAGCGAGCGCGGGTCGTCGAACCGCCCCTTCGAGGCCTCCCACAGCACGGTCTCGACATTGCAGTCCTTGTCGGCCACGCTGCCGTGGAGCTGTATCCTCCCTCCTTCGTCGACCGCCTTGTCCGAGCGCACGGCGCACGGCGGCACCGACGGCATGGGATGCGGAGCGCAGGTCGCCGGCACGGTGGGCGCCGGCCGGCAGCTCACCACGTCCCCGAGGCAGATCGGGCAAGGCGTGTCGACGATCTCGCCCTCGAGCAGGACGTCGCAGCCGCCTCCGCCGTACAGCTTGTTCATGCCCGCGCCGCCGAGGAGCCGGTCGTCGCCAGGGCCGCCGTCGAGCCAGTCGTTCCCCGCCTCGCCTTCGAGCGAGTCGTTCCCCGGCCCGCCGCAGAGGATGTCGTCGCCGGCGCCGCCGAACAGGACGTCGTCACCCTTTCCGCCGATCAGCAGGTCGTTCCCGTCCCCGCCTTCGAGGATGTCGTGGCCGTCCCCGCCGACGAGGATGTCGTGGCCACCGAGACCGATGAGGAAGTCATTCCCGCCGAGGCCCAGGATCAGGTCGTTCCCTGAAGTCCCGTATAGGACGTCGTCTCCTTCGGTGCCAACGATCACGTTCGTGATACCCCAGGCGGCGGCGAGGGCCGCGTATTCCGCCGGGATCCCACCAAGCGCCGGTCCTGCCCCGGCAACCGAGGCGAAGAGCGCGGCGAAGAGGTCGCCCGCCTCCGTGACGTGGAAGTACTGGCCGCCCGTGGCTTCGGCCAAGGCCGTGAGGGTCTCGCGGCCCTGGGCCTCCACGTCAAGGCCGACGACGTGCAGCACAATCCGCGGGGTCATGGCCGCGATCTCGCGGGCCACCGCCAGCGGGTCCCCACCGCAGGTCTCCTCGCCGTCGCTCAGGAGGATGATCGCCCCCTCGCCGGGAACCAAAGAGAGCGCGTCCGCTGCCGCACGCAGCGCATCCGCGATTGGGGTGAGGCCGCGGGCGGTCACCTGCGAGACGGCGTCCTCCATCGCCTCCCTCAAGGAGCCCTGGAACGGAGCAATTGCGAAGAGCTGCTCGATGTCCTGGCAGCTCGCCGTCCTGTCCTCTCTCTCCGTCCGTCGGCCGTAGGCGAACAGCCCGAAGTTGGTGCCGTCGCGAAGGCTGTCGAGCAGGTCGACGAGCGCCTCCTTGGCCACATCCAAGCGAGAAGTGCTGTTGAAGGGCTTGTTCATGCTGTTCGACGCATCGAGGATCAAGACGAAGTTCTCCGCGGCCGCCGACGCGGCCAGGGAGACGAAAAGCGATGCGATGAACAGGCCCAAGACCATGGGTCCTTTGCCACGCATTCTTACCTCCTTGTGGGTAACCCTAGGTCACATGTTAGCAGAATGGGTGAGCTTTTTCGGTGATGCAGATCACCGTCGCCCGCGGGCGTCAGGAGGCCGGCGAGGAGTCGCCGGGCTGTCGGAGCCTCCGGTCGGCGGCGAGTGCTTCGAGGAGTTCTTGCCTGCGGCCGGTCGGGATGAGGGCTCGCGCCCTGCCGTTCTGTGCAAGGGCGCAGCCGAGAACGTCACCGCGGAAACTGATGGCGACGAAGCCGGAACTCGTCGAAGTCGGGATCTCCTGCCCGCGGAGGAGCGCGCACAGCTCGTCGACTCCCTCCACCTCCAGCCGCGCGGCGGTGATCGAACGGCCGAGGACCTCGAGCAGGGCGCTGGTCGGCTTCCACCCGCCCTCGACCCGGCGCAGGGCACGCAGCCCCTCCGGACGCGCCAGGGAGAGAGTCTCCGGCGCGCGGCACGTGGCCGCCCACACCTCTCCCCCGCGCTCCAAGAAAAGGAGCCTCTCGAGCTCCGGGCCCCCGATCCCGAAGCGGGCCGTGAGGTAGCCGACCACCTCCTCTCTAAGGCTTGCGTAGGACGGCAACGAATCCCCCTCCACTGTCGATCTCATGGGGGTAGATGCGAGCGCAGCCCCGCACGGCCTCGGGAAAGGCCAGGCCTTCCCACGCCAGAATCCCTCCTGAGAAGGGAAACGGAAGGGCGAGCGGCTCGATGCGAGCGTCCCTCTCCTCGAGGAGAAAGGCGACGACCGCCTCGTTCTCCTCCGGGGCGAAGGTACAGGTGGAGTAGACGAGGGTCCCTCCTGCCCGCAGGACGTCGTATCCGCGGACGATCAGGCGTCGCTGCAGGGCGGCCATCCGCCGAATCACCGCCGGATACGCGCCTTGGCGGAGGGCCGCTTCACGGCGGAGGGTTCCTTCCGCGGAGCACGGAGCATCGACCAGCACGCGGTCGAACCTCTCCGAAACGGGGAACGACTCCCCGCGGTAGCCGGTCACGGCCACGTTCAGGGTCCCCATGCGGTTGAGGTTCGCGAGAAGCGCCTGCATGCGCCGGCCGTTCGGCTCGTTCGCAACCAGTAGCCCCTCGTTGGCCATCCGGTCAGCCGCCTGCGTGGCCTTGCCGCCGGGCGCCGCGCACAGGTCGAGCACTTTTTCCCCGCGACGCGGATCGAGGGCGAGCACCGGGATCGCTTGAACCAGCTCCTGGACGTAGAAGAGGCCGAGCCAGTGTTCGATCGTCTTTCCGATCGCCTCTCCGTCCGCGCGGAAGAAGGCGGGCGCCCAAGGGACGGCCCGGAGGGAGTACCCCTTGCCGGTCAAGCGGCGAGAGAGATCCTCCGGGCCAATCCGCCCGGTCTGCACGCGGATCGTCGCCGGAAGAGGCCGTCGGCAGGCGTCCGCGAAGGCGTCCCAGTCCGGCACGATCGACCGGTACCGCTCCAGGCGACCGAGGCCCGCGTCACCGCGAGAGCCGCTCGCCGCTCCCTTGGCCGTCGGCCTCGCGGGGGCGCTCACCGTCCCTCTTCCTCGCGGGCGACGAGTCGAGACGTGAGCCCAACGCGTTCGGCTTCCATCGCCACGCGGCTCACCGCGTATGCCGCGCGCCGGAAGCGGATCGACCCTCGGTCGAGGTCGAGGACTGCGCAGGCGGCTCGCGCATCTCCGTCGCGCGGCTGGCCGACGCTCCCGGGGTTGACCAGGTAGCGCGCGCCTGGCTCCAGGGCGAGAGCCCTACAGGAGCTGCGGATAGGCTGAACCGCTCCTCTTTTGAAGACGAATCCCCCCTGGACGTGGGAGTGACCGAAGAAGCAGAGCGGTCGATCGAGGAGCGCGAACGTCTCTCGTGCGGCGAAGGAGTCGTTGAGGTACTCCCACAGCGGCCCGCGCAGGCTCCCGTGCACCATCGCCCACTCCAGTTCCCCGTACCTCTCGGGAAGCCCGGCGAGGTAGGCCCGCTCAGCGGCGGAGAGAGCCTGGCGCGTCCAGGCGAGCGTCCTTGCGACGTCCTCGTCCAACAGGCCGAGAGGAGCGCTTCCCGCCGCGGCCGCGTCGTGATTCCCCTGCACGGAAAGAACCTCCGCCTCCTGCAGGCGCGCGAGGACAGGCCTCGGCCAGGGCCCGTAGCCAACGAGGTCCCCGCAGCACAGAATCCGCTCCACCCCCTCTGCCTCCAGCAGGGCGAGGACGGCCTCGAGCGCGGGGAGGTTCGCATGAACGTCGGCCACGATGCCGATCCGTGCCATAGCTACAGGCGCTCTCGCACGTGGGCGAGGACCTCCTCCGCTCGCTTGGCCCCACCCGCGCGCAGGTCGTCGCGTCGGGAGGCCAGGCGAGCGATGAGGTCCCTGTCCTTCATGTAGGCGAGGTTCGTGTCCACGTTGAGGAGCGCCCCGTCGAGGGACGCCTTCGCCAGGATGGCCGCCACGCCGACGTCGCTCGTGCTCTGCCGCGTCCCGAGCGGCACAAGCTCAAGCAGAAGGTCGAGCAGTTCGACGCTCCGCAACGCCGTCTCCAGGGGAGCCTCGGCCGCTCCCGCGAGGGCGGCTCCGACCGCCGCCGCGCGCACGGGGCCGCCGCGGGGAAGGCGGTAGGCGACCATCACGGCGGCGAACGCCGCGGCATCCTCGTCGACGAGGTCGATGAACCTCTCCCGCAACGGATGGAGCCGAACCCTCAGGCTCTCGAGGACCGGGTTGTCTCCCTTCGCGAGGCCGATCGCGCAGACCATGAGGCCGAGCGAGCAGGCAAGGGATCCAGAGAGGGCTGCGACGCTCCCGCCCCCGGGCGTCGGTTCTCCCGAGGAGACGTCGTCGAGGAATGCCGCGATCGTCCGCGGACGGATGCTCTCCATCTAGCTCTCCCTCTCCCAATAGGCTCGCACGAGCGAGTCTCGTTCGGCCTGCTTCACGGTCAGCTCCCCCTTGCACGCGCTGCGAATCGCCCTTCCGATCCGCAGGGCGAGATGGGGATTCGTCGTGGCGATCTCGATCGACCCCCCTTTCTCTTCGATCCAGAGGATCCGCTGCAGCGGCCGGGTTGCCGCGACGGACGCGGCCTGGTTTCGCGCGATGTTCAGGATCTCGTCGCGGTGCTTGGCGAGGTAGTCTCCGCTGAGCCCGAGGAGTCCGGCGGGCATCCGATCGATCTCACGCCGACAGGCCGGGCAGTGGCTCTCCCGAGCACGCCCCGTTGGGGGTTCCTTCGCCACCTGCCAGCGCCCCGCACGGTAGACGAGCCCACAGCGGGGGCAGACGGTCGGCTCCGGGTACTTCTCAAGCTCAGAGTATGGGTCTTTGCTCGCACGTCCGACGGCTCCGCGCTTCTCCCCTTCTACCATCGGGATCACCTCGCCTCCGATGATAGGACAAGAGGGGAAAAAGAAAAAAGGGACGGGGATTCGCCGCGTCCGCTCCCCGCGGGGCGAATTCCTAGGCTCCCTTCTCCTCCAAGAGCTTCTCCAGGTAGGCGACCGCCTCGCCGACGGTCGAGATCTTCTCCGCGTCCTCGTCGGAGATCTCGACGCCGAACTCGTCCTCGAACTCCATGATCAGCTCGACGGTGTCCAGCGAGTCAGCCCCCAGGTCCTCGACGAACGACGATTCGTCCAGGACCTCCTCCGGGTCGACCATCAGTTGATCGGCGATGATCGCCCTCACCTTGTCAGCGATTTCGCTCATGTATGACCGCACCTCCGTTTGAAACTCGCTCCCTCAGGGGAAAAGCCCTCCATTGACCCCCACGACCTGCCCAGTTATATAGGAGGCCCTCTCGGAAAGCAAGAAGGCCACGACCCAAGCGACCTCTTCCGGGGTGCCGACCCGGCCGAGCGGAACCCTGGCGAGGTACGCCGAGCGCAACGGGTCGCTCAGGCTCGCCGTCATCTCGGTCGAGATGAACCCGGGCGAGACGACGTTCACGCGGATCCCCCGCCCGGCAACCTCCTTGGCGACGCTGCGTGAGAGCCCGATGAGGCCACCCTTCGCGGCTGCGTAGTTCGCCTGCCCCGCGTTCCCCGTCTCCCCGACCACGGAGCCGATGTTGACGATCGCGCCCCCGCTTCCCTTCAGCATGAAGCGGAGAGAGGACCGGACGCAGTGGTAGACCCCTTTCAGGTCGACGTCCAACACCTCGTCCCACTCCTCCTCGCTCATGCGCACGATCAGCCGGTCGCGCGCGAGCCCCGCATTGTTCACGAGGAAGTCGATCCGCCCGTCCCCTTCCCCGATGGACTCGATCGCCCGCTCGACCTCGGCGCGGACCGAGACGTCGGCCCGCAGGAAGCGACACCCCGGGAGCTCCCGTTCCAAAGCGGCTCCGGCCTCCGCGTCGCGGGCGAGCACTCTAACCAAACAACCCTCGGCGCGCAAGAGCCGGGCGATGGCGCTCCCGATTCCCCGCGTTCCTCCTGTGACGACCGCCACCCTGCCGTCAAACTCGCCCATCCAGTGCCTCCTCGACGGTCAAGAACTCGATTCGGGAGGTGATCCGTCGACCGAGACCCGCAAGGACGTCCCCCGGCCCGACCTCGATCGCCCGGGTGGCTCCCTGTGCGACCAGCGCCTCCACGACGTCACCCCAGCGTACACAGGCGGTGATCTGTGTCAAGAGGAGAGCCTTCCATCGGTCGGGATCGTCCTCCACGCGTCCGCTGACGCTCGAGACGAGGGGAACCGTCGGCGGCCGCACGCGGACGGCCTCGATCGCCGGCGCAAGACCCGCTTCTGCTCGAGCCATGAGCGGAGAGTGAAACGGCCCGGAGACGCGCAAGGGAATGGCCCGTCCGCCGGCTCCTTCCGCCCAGGCGGCGACTCGCTTCAGGGCGTCGGCCTCGCCCGAGACAACCACCTGCGCCGGTCCGTTCACGTTCGCCACCGCGACGGCCGGCCCGATCTCCTCGCAGATCGCCCGCACGGAATCGAGCGGCAGCTTCACGATCGCCAACATCCCTCCTCGAACACCCGCCATGAGCCGCCCCCGCTCCATGACGACGGCGAGCGCTTCTTCCGGAGAGAGGAGGCCCGCGCTCACCGCCGCCGCGTACTCCCCCAGGCTGTGGCCCGCGACGATCGCCGGCCGGATCCCCGCGGCGCGCAACTCCTCTTCCTTGACCAGGCTGTCGATGAGGATGGCCGGTTGGGCTACGCTCGTCTCCTCGAGAAGCTCGGGGCGCCCTTCTCTCATCCGCTCCCGCAGACAGAGCCCCTTCCTTTCCGCCAAGGACAGGAGACGCTCGCCCACGCGAGAGGCTGCCGGGAGGCCTCGGGGAACCCTTCCTTGTCCCGGGAAGAGGAAAGCGACCTTCTGCATGAGTGTTCGTCCCTTTCTTCGGCCCGCGCTACATGCGCAGGACCACAGCCCCGTACGTCGCGCCGGCCCCGAAAGCGGTCAGGACCACGACGTCCCCGCGCGCGATCCGACCCGAGCGAAGTCCTTCATCGAGAGCGATGGGAATCGACGCGGTCGAGGTGTTGGCCACCCGGTCGATGTTCACGATCACGTGCTCCGGATCGACGCCGAGACGGTGCGTGAGGGAATCGATGATGCGTATGTTCGCCTGGTGTGGAATGACCCAGTCCACGTCCTCGAGCGTGAGGCCGGCGACCGCCAGGGCCTGCCGCGTGGACTCTTCCATCATCGGCACCGCACTTCGAAAGACGCCCGCTCCTTCCATCTTCAGGTAGTGCTCGCCTTTGTCGACCGTCTCGCGGGAGGCCGGCGCCCGCGTCCCTCCAGCCGGGAGGTGGAGGAGGAAAAGCTTCTCGTGGTCGCCGTAGAGAGCGCTTCCCAGGATCCCCTCGTCGGGGTCCCCCTTCTCCAGGAGGACGGCGCCGGCTCCATCGCCGAACAGGACGCAGGTCCGCCGGTCGCTCCAGTCGGTCACCCGCGACAGCGCCTCCAATCCGATGAGCAGGACGTGACCGTACAGCCCCGCCCGGATGAGCCCATCTGCAACGACGAGGCCATACACGAACCCGGTGCAGCCTGCCGTGAGGTCGAAGAACGGGCTTCCCCGCAGACCAAGCCCGGCCGAGACGAACGGCGACGACCCGGGACAGATCATGTCCGGGAAGTTGGTGGCGACGACGAGCAGGTCGACCTGATCGGGAAGAACCTTCGCCTGAGCCAGCGCCTTCTTCCCCGCCTCGACCCCCATCGCCGAGGGCTCCTCCGCGGCCTCGAGAAGGAAGCGTGTCCTGATCCCGGTTCGCTGAACAACCCACGCGTCCGACGTGTCGATGACCTTGGCGAGGTCGGCGTTCGTCACGCACCGTGCCGGGAGCGAGCTCCCTGACGCGACGACCCTAGTTCCCATCGCCGCCCCATCCGCCGATCCCCCGTTCCAATCGCTCTTTGAGGCAGCTCTCCACCGCGCGACGGGCGACGTCGATCGCCCCTTGGATCGCCGCAGCGTCCGAGCGTCCGTGGGCGATGACGACGATGCCGTCCACGCCCAAGAGCGGCGCTCCGCCCCGGCCCTGGTAGGAGAGCCTCTCCCGCAACTCGACGAACACGGGCCGCAGGAGGAACGCCCCGAGCTTCG
Source organism: Candidatus Bipolaricaulota bacterium (assembly GCA_026390315.1). Classification (GTDB taxonomy): domain Bacteria; phylum Bipolaricaulota; class Bipolaricaulia; order UBA7950; family UBA9294; genus JAPLGE01. The sequence continues at coordinate 608 of JAPLGE010000090.1, read as the reverse complement.
CCGCCCCGCGGCGGTTGATGAGCTTCTTCAAGAGTGCGGAGACCGCACCCACGCCTCCCTCCACCGCCTTGAGGAAGACGTTGCCCACGAACCCGTCGCAGACAACGACGTCGACCGGCCGGTCGGTCAAGAGGTGATGCCCCTCGACGTTTCCCACGAAGGGCAGCGGACCTCTCTCGAGGATCTCGAACGCATGGTAGTTGAGCTTGTTCCCCTTCGCCTTCTCGGTCCCGATGTTGAGAAGGCCGATCCTCGGGCGCTCGATCTTCAACACGTCACGCGCGTACGTCGCTCCCATCAGGGCGAAGTGGGCGAGATGATCCGGGGCACAGTCGACGTTCGCCCCAACGTCAATGACGAGAAAGTCCTCTCCGCCGACGCTGGGAAGCGTGACCGCGATCCCAGGACGCGGGATCTTAGCGATCCGGCCGAGGGTGAAGATCGAGCCCGCCACCACCGCGCCTGTGTTTCCCGGCGAGACGAACGCATCGGCCTCGGCCTCCCGAAGGGCGACCAGCCCTCTCACGAGCGAGGAGTCCCGCTTTCCCCGCACCGCGCGGACCGGTGGCTCGTCCATCCCAATGACCTCGGACGCCTCAAGGATGGAG
>JAPLGE010000027.1 GCA_026390315.1 Candidatus Bipolaricaulota bacterium | reverse complement strand
TTGGTTGAAGTGTTCGATGTAGGCGAGCAGCTTGTCCGTGAGGTGTTGTTTCGACGGGAACCTCCCACGGCGGATGACCTTTGCCTGCACGAGGTTGAACAGGACCTCGACTAGGTTCAGCCACGAGGAGGTGGTGGGGATGAAGTGAAAGACAACCCGTCGATTCCTCGGCTTCGCGTGCCAGGCCTGTACCTTCTCCGAGCGGTGGGTGATGACGTTGTCCAGGATGACGTGGATGTCTCCTTCGGGGTAGATCTGTAACAGCTGGTTCATGAACGCGATGAAATCCCGTGAGCGATGCCGATCCTCGACTCGGGGGATGACTCGGCCGGCGTGAACCGCGAGAGCGGCGTACAACTGCACGGTACCGTTCCGCTTGTAGTTGTGAGTGTGGCGTTCGATTTGATCCGGTCGCATCGGCAGCATCGGTTGAGTTCGATCGAGCGCCTGAACTTGCGTCTTCTCATCCACGCACAGCACGACGGCATTCTCGGGCGGGTTCATGTACAGCCCGACGACGTCGATCACCTTCGCTGCGAAGTTCGGATCGGAAGATCGTGAGAACGTGCCGACGCGATGCGGCTTCAGCCGATTCTCACGCAGAATCTGATGCACGGCGTCCCGACCGACTCCGGTCGCGTTCGCCAAGCTGCGCACACTCCAATGGGTCGCGCCGGGAGGAGTCTTCGTGCACGCCGTCTCGACCACCCGTAGCCGATCGGCGTCGCTGTACGTCCGCGGTCTTCCAGGTCGCGGTCGATCGGGGAGGCCAGCCAAACGCTCCTTGACGAACCGCTGCCGCCACTGGCCGACCATCCGTCGCGTGAGATCCACTTCTCTGGCAATGGCCGAGTTGGTCCTCCCTTCCGCTGCCAGCAGGACCACGCGTGCCCGTTGCACCTTCCGGTACGGTTCGGTGCGAGATGCCGCCCACGTTTCCAGGGTCTTCCGCTCTTCGGGACTCAACGTCACAACCGCTGCGTGTCGTGGCATGGCACAGCATACCACACCCCGACCTGCATGTACACACACTAGACGGACGCGACACTAGCCTGAGACGCCTGCCGATGCCCCTCGAAACGAGGTGCATGCCTTCGTCTCCGCTAGCCGTGCGCCAGGGCCTGCAAGCGGGCCTGAACCCTTTTCGCAAGCGCAGAGGGGTGGCACATTGCGGCAATCGATCCGAGGTGTTCGAGTCCGCGGATGTGGTGCGCGTAGACTCGCTACCGCGAATGGGTTCAGCCGCGGGACGGGAGATCCGGCACATGCGCAAACTGCCACCGCCCGAGGACGATCATGCGCGTTCCATGACCGACCCAACAGGCGCCGGCGCCAGAGTTCGAACCGATGCCCACAGCTACTCCGCCACGATGGTGCTATCGGGCGGATTGCTCGGCAGAGTTCTAAAGCTGTCCACCGCTCCCAGCCACCGGAGACGAGTCACGGGGTGCTCACCGAGTTCAAGAGTAGTCCCGTAAGGGGTAGAAGTCCATCAACGGCCCTATTCATGGGCTGTCCGTGATAGACATTCCGAGTTGGTCTTGAACTACACGCCCCCCTGCTAGGTGACGTGCCCCAGAAAACCTGTTCCAGAGTGAATCCTAGGATCGGCATGAAGGAGGCACGTCATACTTCAGCAGATCGTCTGGCCCGCTGTCGATTGGGCGATAACGGCTAGAAGCAAGCCTAGCTCTTGGGGAATCGACCCGCCCCCGGGTGTTTCGACGGTCCGCTTCTTGAGCTAGTCTGGCGCTACCGCCACGCTTGGCGAGAGGACTTCAGGGCCGCCTCCAGGTCCTCGCGTCAGTCGCGGCTCGGGGTAGTTGGCGGGCGCTCATCTTGTCCTAGAGAAGAAGAAGCGCCCCTCGCCTTCCGAGACGAGGGGCCGCAGGCTTCCTTCTGAGCGGACAAGAAAGAGCTAGTAGACGAAATTGATCGCCGCAGAAACGGAGACGTCGATTGACCAAGCGGAGGCGTTGGCCGGCTTGGAAAGAGACACTTGCAGGCCCATGTCGGCGCGGCCGACGACGAACCCGAGGAGAAGAGCGGCGATCTGACTCGTGCTTGCAGGCTGTCCCAGGGGCTGCACCTGCAACAGAGTGTAGGTCGCCCGGAGCAAGCTCGTCTCTGACAGGACGTAATCGTAGGACGCTCGCACTCTGAGCGTGTTCTGGTCCAGGATGTTAAGTGGGCCCGAGAGGCCCGCGTGGAAGAGGACCTGACCGTCCGGGTTCGGGACGAAGGCAGCGTCGGCGGAGGCGGTGACAAGGAAGCCCTGTGGCTGGTTGTAGGGGTCAACGAGCTGATACCCCACGCCGGCCTGGACAGCCCAGCCGCAGAATCGCTCGTCGCCGGTGGCAAGGACCAAGTCCTCGACCTTGAGGACCAGACGAGGGTCGAGCGCCACGCCTGAGGCGACCTGTATCTGGTTCACGACGTCGGCGACCTGATCCTTGGTGGAGGCATACACGGTGCCGATCACCTTGGCGATCCCCATGAGCGCGCTGTCGCCAAGCGGGTTCCGGATCGCGTTCGCCTTGCGCAGCTCCGTCTCGATCTTGAACGCCTTGGCAAGCGGCGTCACGTCGGAGAACCGCCCGTAGCCAAGTCCAGCGCTGATGTGGACCGCCGGCTGGGGCTGCCCAGTCGCGACTGACGCTTCAACGCCGCCGAAGCCGAATGCCGGCGCGTCCTGCGTGAAGTAGTAGCGGAAAGTCCCCGCTGCATCACCCAACCCGCTCGTAGGGAGGAAGTTCGCGAGCAAGAGTTCAGCATTCCCGGTCAGGGTGTAGCCGAAGTCCGGAGAGTCATAGAGTCGGCTGAAGTCTAGGGCCGCCCGCCCGCCGCTCGCGTCCACCCCGGGCGTTGCCCAGTCGTCGTAGTAGCGGTAGCTCATGGAGAGCCCGAGGGACTGCAGGTTCGTTTCCGGCGATATGTAGCTGCATACGCTGAGGGGCGCAGCCGAAGCCCCGAGGCCCAGAGCAAGGCCAATGATCCCGAGGAACAACACCGTCCGTTTCATCTCGAATACCTCCTGTTACCTCTTGTCGTCTTGCAGAGCCGCATGCCCGGCGCCGGAGGGGCACACGCCTTTCTCCGCATCCGCTATGTAGCGCTCCAAAGCATTGCGGATGATCTCGGACTCCGAGACACCCTCCTTCTCTGACAGTTCCTGCAATTCGGCCAGCAACCTGGCCGGAGCCATGAAGTTCTTCATCACTAAGGGATTCTTTGGATCTCGTTTTACGCGGGCCATGTTGTCTCACCGGCACAACTATACAACTAACTGACTAGCTAGTCAAGAGGTCGGTCAACTCGGTGTCCCTCGCGTGAGGAGCCGGTGGGAATCGGATCTGGGGACTAGGCCGTCCCTGCGTCTGAAACCTACGGCGGCGCGCCGACCCATCTGGCCCGGTTGAGAAAGGCTCCCGGTCGCACGCCTCCCCTCAGTTCCCTCCCGTTCTCCAGTACTTGTGGAGCGCACGGAAATGCGCTCGTCAGCAAGAAAGAGCCTTCTTCTGGCCAAGAGTCCCGCCCTCCGGTTTCTCCAGGCAAGCCCACCGAGTCGATCTGAGCGGTCTCCTAGCCGATCACCTGCGCTGAGCCGCCCCCGATGGTCGGTCCACTTCTTGAGCTAGTCCAGCCCGCCTCCGGCGATGCAGGCCAAGGTCTCATGCGCAGGTGGCTAGAATGACGTGCCCTCTGAGACCCAATCCACTTCGAATGCTTGGATTCGAGCCAGCTGCACGGGAGAAGTGGTCAGAATCCGAGGCACGTCCGACCAGACAGCTTGAGAGGGAGTTCAAGAGTAGTCCCGCAGGGGGTACTTAGTCGGCCGGCAACCTGCGTCTAACGTGACAAGGCGCGTTGCGCGGCGGCGACTCCGGCTCCCGGCTCGAACCGGTGCCCCGTCTCGAAGAGACCGGTCTCGAGCGCGCCGAGCGTCCCGAGGATGTCCGCCGCCCGAATCGCCCCCATGTGTCCGATGCGGAAGTAGCGGTCCTTGATCTCGCTGTGCAGTCCCCCCGCAACGGTCACGCCCGCGCGGCCGATCGCCGCGAGGAGGGCCGGCCCCGAGACGCCGTCGGGGTAGTAGCACGCCGTGAGGGTGTTCGCTCGAGCCCTTTCGCCTAGGGGGAGCTGGCGGAGGCCGATCGCGTCGATCCCCGCCCTGAACGCGCCGCTCAGTAGGGCATGACGCGCGAACCGCGGGGCCAGTCCTTCGTCGAGGATTCGGCCGAGGCTCACGTCGAGCGCGGCGACCAGGTTCACGGCCGGGGTCCCGAAGTAGCTCGGCCGGCGTGCCTCGTAGGATTGCATGATCGGAAGCCACTTTCCCCAGTCGGCGTAGTAGCTTCGTACGGGCTCGCGCCGAGCGGCGAACGCGTCGATCGCGGCGGGACTCGCCACGAGAAGGGCCAGTCCAGGAGGAACCCCGATCGCCTTCTGCGAAGCGGTGAGCACGACGTCCAATCCCCACGCCTCTTGCTTTATCTCCTCGGCGGCGACGGAGCAGACGCCGTCGACGACGGTGAGGACTCCGTGCCGTCGGCCAAGCTCGCCGAGGGGTTCCACGGGCATGCGGACGGCGGTCGAAGTGTCCACGTGCGTCACCGTCAGGAGCTTGAACGGCCGCCTTCTCAGCTCGTCCTCGACGCGATCCGGCTCGACGACGCCACCGAGCGGGGCCCGGAGCACCGTGACCTCGGCGCCGTGCCGGCTGAGCAGATCCTCGAACCGATCCCCGAACACGCCCGTGCTGATCACGAGGGCCCGATCCCCAGCCACGACCAGGTTCGCTCCGGCGAGTTCCATGGCGAGCGTCCCTGAGCCTGCCACCACAAGCGGCTGGCCTGAGGGGCACTGCCACACGGCGCGCATCCTCTCGAGCGCTCGGCCGAAGACTTCGATGAACGCCGGCGCGACGTGGCTCGTCGTCGGGGCTCCTAGGACCTGCAGTACCTCGGGTTCGAAGTCGACCGGTCCAGGGATCATCAAGAGGTCATGCCCTCTCATGGTGTCCGCCCTCCTCTCCGGGCCGCTCCGCGAGGCCTGCCTTCTCGAGAATCTGACGGAGCTCGGCCACGTGAGCGTCGGCCAGTCCCCCAAGCGGCGGCCGAACCGGGCCGCCGTAGAGACCCAGCAGGTCCATCGCTTTCTTGAGCCCCGGCACGCCCCAGCGGCTCGTCACGGCCGAGTTCAGCGGAATCATCCGAAGCTGGAGCTCGCTCGCCCCGACCCAGTCTCCGGAGAGAAAGCGCTCCTGGATCTCTAGGCACTCGCGCGGCGCGATGTTGGCGAGGGCGAGGACTCCTCCGGCGGCGCCCACCGAGAGCGCCGGGAGGAAGAACCCCCCGGATCCTGCGAGCACCACGAACGCCTCGCCGAGGCGCTCCCGAATCGCGCCCAGCTTGGTGACGTCTCCGCCCGAGTCCTTGATCCCGACGATGTTCGCGTGGGCCGCGATCGCCGCGATGGTCTCGACATCGAGGTCGATTCCCGTGCATGCCGGCATGTTGTAGATCAGAACTGGAATCTCTGAGGCATCGGCGACGGCGTGGTAGTGGCGCCGGAGGACATCCCGCGTCATCTGCGCGCGGTAGTACGACGGCGTGAGGACGAGGGCCGCGTCGGCGCCCAGCCGCGACGCCCGCGCCGTCAA
>JAPLGE010000113.1 GCA_026390315.1 Candidatus Bipolaricaulota bacterium | reverse complement strand
CGAGTGGGCCTTGGCTGGGCGTCAGTACGCCCGCGCGAAGTACGCGAGGCCCTGGGCCGGCTTGCCGCAGATCGCGCAGGTCTTTCCCTTGGGGTACCACTCCTCGTTCAGATCGAGCGGGAAGCAGCGAGAGCTCGCCTTGCTCTCTTCCTGGATCTTCGCCTCACACTCGGCGGTCCCGCAGTGGGAGACGAGGGCCCAGCCGTCGGCGACGATCTCCCCGAGCTCGGCGAGAGAGCGCGCCTCGTGGAGGTTCGCGTCGCGGAGCTGGGTCGCTCGCTCAAGCAGGCCGGCCTGGATCTCGGCGAGCCGCCGCTCGACGACTGGGACGAGGCCGTCGACGGGCACAGGCTCCTTCCCTTCCTTCCCAGGAAGGTCGCGGCGAGAGAGAAGGACCGTTCCCTGGGCCAGGTCGCGCGGACCCACCTCCATTCGGAGAGGCACGCCGCGCATCTCCCAGTCGTTGAACTTGAACCCCGGGGTCATCCCCTCGCGGGCGTCCACGTGCACGCGCACGCCGGCAGCGGCCAGCAGATCGCGGAGGCGGTGGACCGCCGCGAGGACGGTCTCCTTCTCACTCTCGTTCTTGAAGATCGCGACGATCACGACCTGGATCGGCGCGAGTCGCGGAGGCAACCGCAGCCCCTTGTCATCGCCGTGGGCCATGATGATCGCGCCGACCATTCGCGTGCTCACGCCCCAGGAGGTGGTCCAGCAGTACTCGAGCTTGTTCTCCTTGCTCAGGTACTTTATCTCGAAGGCCTTGGCGAAGTTCTGCCCGAGGTGGTGGGACGTTCCCGACTGAAGGGCCCACTTGTTTCCCATCATCCCTTCGATCGAGTACGACGCCTCGGCGCCGGCGAACTTCTCCTGATTGCTCTTCCTCCCCTTGACCACTGGGATCGCCGCCTCGTTTGCGGCCACGTCAGCATAAATGTCGAGGATCCGCATCGTCTCCTCGATCGCCTCGGCCTCGGTCGCGTGGGCCGTGTGCCCCTCTTGCCACAGGAACTCCCGCGTGCGCAGGAACAGGCGCGGGCGCATCTCCCAGCGGACGACGTTCGCCCACTGGTTGATGAGAAGCGGAAGATCCTGGTAGGAGTGAATCCACTGCGCGAAGGAGTGGCCGATGATCGTCTCCGAGGTCGGCCGGATGACGAGCGGCTCCTCAAGCTCCTTGCCGCCTCCGTGGGTGACGACGGCGAGCTGGGGCGCAAAGCCCTCGACGTGGTCGGCTTCCTTCTGGATGAAGCTCATCGGGATGAGGAGAGGGAAGTACGCGTTCCGGTGGCCGGTCTCCTTGAAGCGCCTGTTGAGCGCGTCCTGGATGCCCTCCCACAACTCGTAGCCGTACGGCTTGATGATCATGCAGCCGGGGGTCGGCGCGTATTCGGCAAGATCCGCCTTCAGCACCACGTCGTTGTACCAGCGGGCGTAGTCCTCGCTCTGCGGGGTCACGCCTTGTGAGTTCATGCCCTCTCCTTGCTCGGCCCAAGCGGAATCCTCTCGTGCGGCGCTCGATCGGTTGACCTGCGTGACGGAAAGCCCGCGCCGCGTGACCCGAAAGTGTACTCGGTTCCCACCGACGCGCGAAAGCGAGCGGCGGAGCGCGAGTTGACGGCACCCCCTCATCTTTTCGAGGGCCATCCGGCCGGTCCTCACGGCGCGACGGCGCTTAGCCCGGCGGAAGGCAGAAAGGTGACGGACGTTACAGAAGGCTCGAAAGGGCCGTTCTGAATAGGATCACCCAGCAGACCGGGAGGACCTGAGACCAACGAGGCACATCGCGAGACGAGCCTGCGGAACAAAGGGTTCCTCTCGTCTCGGCGCGGCGAATGTGATAAACGTCTCGCTTATCCCTTTGGGGCAGCGGAGAGAGAGACTACCGAGAGAATGCGTGAACTATGTCGGTCTCTGGAAGGCTCTAACGTGGCTCTCGCGTGCCTGAGCGACAGTTCAGAGGATCTTAGCCAAGTGCTCGTTGACTTTCGTCAAGTAATCGACCGACTTCTACCGTCACGTCCACGAGATTCTTTGAGGCGTCTCGTATCCTCACTGAATTGGCCGCGCAGGAAGCGATAGCCTTGGCGAACTCCCGTAGATATGTACTTCGTTGTGGCGTCCCCGGCACGGCTGACTTCACTTTTCCGAGTAGAAGGTATGCGCCTTCCAAGCCGGGGAAGAAGGCCTTGGTTGCCTTGCCGAGTTCTTTGCCGGCATTCTCGAACTTAGTTCTGTCCTTAAGAGCGTCCTTGAAGATGCTGTGCGCTTCGCTGATCCCCATCTCATTGGCCTCCTTGGCGCGGTGTCGCTCAAGCATAGGACGCGCCAACGTGCGAGACAAGCGAGGGGCGCATGAGACTTGATCTGCCTGCCAGCCGTTATGGCCTAGATGCGATGGGAGAAACCGGGACCATCCTGCAAGCACTGAGAGCAAACCCCGCCGAGAAGGTGGGGCCGCTCTGGAAGAACTCAGTATGGTACGGAGACAGTCCGCCCTGCATCGGGTACATTGGCGGCTATAGTATGATCGGAGCCGCTATGACGATACTGATGGGAGCGTACTCTGGAGATCACACGGATGTTGCCCTCATCTCTGACCGCAGATCTACACCAAATGCCATCGGTCAAGCTGCCGGCGTGCGCTCCAAGGAGAGTACATATAAGACTCTGCGACTCGGGCAGCATGTCGCTATAGGATTTGCTGGGACAGTCCCTCTTACGAACGTCGTTCTGGCTGGACTGCTAGTGTCGCGTCCGTCTAGTGTGTGTACATGCAGGTCGGGGTGTGGTATGCTGTGCCATGCCACGACAAGCAGCGGTTGTGACGTTGAGTCCCGAAGAGCGGAATGCCCTGGAAACGTGGGCGGCATCTCGCACCGAAC
>JAPLGE010000169.1 GCA_026390315.1 Candidatus Bipolaricaulota bacterium | reverse complement strand
GCGAGCAGCAGGTCGTCTTTGTTCGTCACTTTGAGGTTCGTCGCCTCGCCGCGGACGGTGAAGACCTTCCTCCCAAGAGAAAGGAGCGCCTCCGCGTCGTCGGTGAGCTCCCTCTCCGCCGCCCGGAGAGACCGCAGGAGCGCGTTGCGCTCGAACCCCTGGGGAGTCTGCATCTCGAGAAGCCCGCGCCGGTCGACGGACCCCTCTTGGAGGAAGCCTTCTCCGTCGGCGTAGCGAAGCGTGCCCACCGTCGGGACGACCGGGACGCACGCTCCGTGGCGCCGCACGCCGTCGATGACGCGCAGGATGAGGTCGCGGCTCGGAAAGGGCCTCGCCCCATCTTGAACGAGGACGATCCTGCCCCTCGCGGCCTCCACGCCGGCGAGGGCCGAGTCTTGGCGGCGCTCGCCGCCGCAGACGATGCGGACCTCTCTGGGAATGGAGGTCAAGACCCCTTGGGCCGCCTCTTCCTCCCCCGCCCTCACAACCACGACGACGTCGCCGATCGCCGGCTCCGACCCCAGCGCAGAAAGCGCGTACCAAAGGAGCGGCCGCGCCGCAACCTCTAGGAACACCTTGTTCCTCTCCGCCCCCAGCCTCGCGCCCCTGCCGGCGGCGAGAACGACCGCGCTGACCGTGTCTTGTGCCAAGCCGTTCTTCCTGTCTACGCTATCCCGCGGTCCCGGTGACCTTGGTCAGGTTTTCCCCGGTCGGATCGATCATGTAGATCTCCCAGGACCCGGAGCGGTTGGAATCGAAAAGGATCTTCCCGTTCGCGCCCCACGTGGGGTTCACGTCGTCCCCCGCATCGCTCGTCAGCCGCGTCACGGCCTGGGTGTCAAGCTGGAGCACGTAGAGGTCCACGTTCTTCTCGCGGTTCGACACGACGACGAGGCGATCTCCCTGCGGCGACCAGCTGGGAGACCAGTCGTCCACCTCGTTCTCCGTCAGCCGCCGCCTCTCCCCCGTCGCGAGGCTCTGGGTGTAGATCTCGAACCCCTTGGTCCCGGGAGAGGCAAAGGCGATCGTCGTTCCGTCCGGCGAGAGCGCCGGCTGCCAATTCCCAAGCGGCGGCGGCTTGGAGCCAAACGAGCAACCCACCGCGAGCAACCCTAGCCCCACGATACATCCCAGGACAGCGATCCGCTTCACCCCACTCTCCTTCGTCCGTCTCACGTGGCCTGCTTCTCGCAACGCGTCGGAGTCTCGCCGGTCGGCTCCACGAACAACATGCGCCCCGCCTCCGTCTGCAGCGCGCTCTTGACCGTCGCCCGGACGGTCCGCCCGATGTGGCGGCGCCCGTTCTCCACGACCACCATGGTCCCATCGTCCAGGTACCCGGCCCCTTGTCCGATCTCCTCCCCCCGGTCGATGACCTCGACCGAGAGTTCCTCGCCGGAGATGAACCGCGGCTTCACCGCGTTCGCGAGCTCGTTCACATCCAGTATCTTAACCCCTTCCACCTGCGCGACGCGGTTCAAGTTGTAGTCGATCGTGACGAGAACCGCTCCCTGTTCCTTGGCCATGCGGAGGAGCTTTCGGTCCACCTCCTGGATGTCCAGGTAGTCGGTGGAGGAGACGCGGATCTCCACGTGCTCGTCCTGC
>JAPLGE010000202.1 GCA_026390315.1 Candidatus Bipolaricaulota bacterium | reverse complement strand
AGTCCGGGGCCACGAGGAAGTCGAGGGCCGGCTCCAGGTAGTCGTCCGCCTCCGGCGCCGCCTCCTCCTGCGCCCAGGTGGCGAAGGACTCGACGAATGAGAGGTCGCTCATGTCGTTCTGGCCTTGGAAGGCGAGGGTGTCTTGGATCACGTGAAAGAGCTCGTGCGCGGCCGTGCTCTTCACCTCGTCTTCGAAGGAGATCGGCACGATCGCCTCCCCGGCGGCCTCGTCCATGGCGGACTCCGTGGCGATTTCGATCACCGGGCGCGGACGGCCCTCCGCGTCGGTCGTCGTATACTCCGAGCCGAGCTCGCTGCCTTCCTTCGCCACGAGGTTTACCTCGATGGGCTCCTCCGGAACGGGGAAGCCGTCACGGACGACGAGGACCTGGTAGGCCGCCTCCAAAGCGTCCATGACCAAGGCCGCGTATTCGGCGGTCGTTGCGTCGACGCCGCTTCCCACCGAGTACCAGAGGATGAAGTGGTCCGAGGCGAGCTCGCGCGCCTCGTCGGCCTCGCTTGGGAGGGACGGGACGAGCGCCACGCAGAGGGCGAACGCCACGGCGAGGTACGCCCGCCCGAGCGGTCCCCGCTCGCGCCCGACGGCACCAGCTCCCCGTCCTCTCTCATCTGGACGATCGGCCATCGGCCCTCAGCTCGTGCCTGTGCCCGTGCTGAGGAGGTAGAGGAGGCCGAGCGCGGCGGCGAGGACGAGGACCCCTACCCACCACGGGGTCTCCGCTTGAGTCTCTACCGGCGGCAGGGTGTAGAGGTCAGCGTAGCTTGCCGGAATCGCTCCGGTCGAGGTCACGGCGGGCTCGGGAGAGAGCGTTGCCGCGGGCTGAATCGCGGAAGAGGCCAGGGGCGAGCGAGTCGTCGCGGCGGTCAGGGCCGACGTCCCGAAGGGCGGCACGAGCCCGCTCTCCCGGTGTGGCTTCATGGGGACAGTCGGGACGGGGAAGACCGTGGGAACGACGAGGAACCCGTCGCCCAACCACTCGTGCGGCACGGGATGGAGGGCCTCTCCGTTCAGGGCGATCGCGCGCAGGGAGGCGATGGGAAGGTCGAAGGTCTGGCTGCCGTGGCGCAGGGTGAGCGTCTGGGCGATCCCGCGGAAGGCCGAGAGGGGGCCGATGAAGACGCGATCGGCCGTCTCCACCACGACGCGCGCGAAATCGATCGTGATCTGGCGGACCGCGGCGAGAGGAATGTCGTAGGCCTGATCCGGCCCGATGGACGGAGCGAAGGCGCTCACGTCGAGACGGATGGGCGAGCGGATCCCGCCCAGCTCTCCCCGGAGCGTCTTCCCCTCGTTCGTGAGGACCTGCGCCGTCAATCCCCCGGTCTGGCCGGTGACAGAGGTCGAGATGGCGGCGGCTCCGACGAGAAGAAGGACGACCATCGACCGCCACCGCGAGGGGACCTTGTTCATGATGACACCTCCGGATTCCTTTGAACGAGCAAGAACGCGCTCACCATAACCCGAGGCTCCGACGGTGTCAAGTGAGCGACGCGGTCGCCCAGGCCGCTTCGAGAGCGCTTGCCACGCCCACGAGCCGGGCCGGACCGCGGACACCTGTCACGCTTGTCCCGTTAGTGCAGCAGGTGGCCGGTTGAGGCACGGTAAGGGTGGGTTGTTGGCCAGGTTGGCCTGTGTTATCCTCCATGGGCGGAGGTGCGACGATGCCCCAACAGAGGACTCCAGAGAGGGTGCGCTTCTCCTACAGGGAAGGTCCCAGCT
>JAPLGE010000171.1 GCA_026390315.1 Candidatus Bipolaricaulota bacterium | reverse complement strand
CGCGTGGCACGCGCCGAAGACCGTGAACAACTTCGTCTTCCTCGCCTGCCAGGGGTTCTACGACGGCGTCTCGTTTCACCGCGTCATCCCGAACTTCGTGATTCAGGGCGGGGAGCCCTCGGGGATCGGCTCCGGCGGTCCCGGGCACCGCTTTGAGGACGAGATCGTCGGAAACCCCCTCAAGCGCGAGACGGGGACTCTCTCCATGGCGAACGCCGGCCCCAACACGAACGGAAGCCAGTTCTTCATCACCCGCTCTCCGCAGCCCCACCTCGACGGCAAGCACACCGTGTTTGGGAAGGTCGTGAAAGGTTAGGACGTCGTCCTCGCGATGGAAGAGGGCGGCCGGATGGAGCGGGTCGAGGTTCGGGAGAGCTAGGGCGATTCTCTCCCGTTGACCCGTCCCTACACGCGATCCGGCGAGAGTGACCTTCGGCCCACGTTCCGGCCGCTTGGCTTTCCGATCGACTGCCGGACCCGCCGGGGAGGCCTCCCCCTGAGCGGAAGGGCCCAAGTAGCGTCGGACTCGATCGGCGTCCCAAGGTCCAAGTGGCCCCTGCCGGCGGAAGCCGGACGGCCGCGCAGGCTCCGTGCGACTCCGTTGGTTTGGCCAAAGAATCTGAAGGCGAACGGGTTGCCGAGCCGTTCGCGCGGGCGGGTCGAGAGGAAGGGGGCGGTCGTCCTTGCGTCAGACGCGAGGATCGTCTGGCCCGAGGAAGACGCCGGTCGAGCCGTCCCGCTCCCAACCACGTGCCCCCGAGACCCGCGGCCAGCCTGTTTCGATGCGCTCGATGGTTTCGGCTAGCGAGCGGACGCCGCTCGTGGAGTCTGCCGCTTCGACCGAGGAGGCGGCAACGGCCGTGGCGAGGGTGATCGTTCTTTCGGGGGAGAAGCCTCGGAGGAGTCCGGCGAGGAATCCGGCCACGGCCGCGTCGCCGGCGCCGGTCGTGCCAACCGGCGCCACACGGAACGCCGGCGCCCACCCCTCGCGGTTCGCCCAACGCGGATCGAGCTCGAGCCGCAGGCCTGCGGGAAGGCGTTCCGCCGGGGCCGTCCTCAGGTACATGCCCTGAGAGCCGAGCTTGAGGGCGAACAGGCGAGCTCCGCGGTCGAGCGCCCACCGGGCGAGACCGCTGAGGCGCTCCAGACAGGCCGGCATCTCAACTGGAGAGGTCCCGGCAAGCGCCGGCACATCTCGAAGCATGAACTCGAGTTCGTCGAGGCTGGGAATGAACAGATCGACGTGGGGAAGCACCCGCTCCAGGAACGCGCGCCAGTCGGTGCGCCCCGACTCGGCATCGGGATCCGGAAACGCCAAGTCGAGCGACGTCAGGAAGCCCTGGCTGCGCAGGGACCGGAACCACTCCGCGAGCCTCCGCCCGCCGTCGCGGTACACCCGGGGCATGAACGGGGGATACCCGTAGTGGACGATCTTCCCCTCGCGGAGCAGGTCCGGATCGATCTCCGCGGGGTGGAATCGGCTGTTCACGCCGGGGTGGTGGAGGAACGCGCGGTCCTGCCCTGGACGGGCAAGGACGAGCGTGTAGGAAGTCGTCTCGCCGGGGGCGACGCGGATCCCGGGGAGCGGCTGCCCGGCCTGCCGCGCGAGGAGGATCCTCACGAGGTCCCCGAGCGGGTCGTCTCCCACGAGCCCGATGAGCTCCGCGCCGATCCCGAGGCGTAGGAGCGCCCCGCCGACGTTCGCCACGGCGCCGCCCGGCCAGAGACCGGCCGGGCCGACCTCCGCCGTCTGCCCGGGCTTCGGGCCCTTCCCGTTGGCAGGAAAGGACGGGAGGAGGTCGACGCACAGGTGTCCCGCGACGATCACCTCAGGGATCATCCTACGGAGCTCCGAGGACCTCGCGGATCGCGGCGGGCGTCGCGAGGAACCCGATCTCGAGTTCGGTCTGAACCGTCTCGCCGGGCCGAACCCGGCGGACGCGGCCGAGGCGATCCTCTTCCTCGAAGCCCAGCACGAAACAGGTTCCCGGCTCAAGCCCGAGGACGTACTCGCCTTCCCCGAGCTGTCTCCATTCGGTGAGGTGGGGAAGGCTCGCTTTCTCGTAGCGCAGGTACGCCGCGAGGTTGCGGCGAGGGTTCACGAGCCCCACGGTGGCGAGGCCCGCCTCGTCGGTCTCGACGTCGTGGTGGAAGACCTGCTCCTTGTAGCCCGCTTGCGGCGAGGCGATCGTGCGGCACGCCGGCAGGCCGCGCGCGGCCTCGGCGTCGCGGGGCGTGACGCGGCTCTTGACGAAGAGCATGTCCCCTTCGTCGAGCAGGGGATAGCCGAAGTTGCAGTGGTAGAGAAGCAGGAGCGGACTCTCGCGATGGCCCCGGTTCTCGACTCGGTCGTTGATCGTGAGGGTGGTCGCTCCGTACTCCGTTCGGATCGTCCGGGTAAGCACGAGGTCGTCGCCGAAGAGCTCCGCCCCGCGGACTTCGCCCACGAGTTCGAGAACGTACCGGCCGTCCCTCCAGAGGGTCTCCGCGGCGACGAGGCGTGCCGGCGTGTTGCTCCACCGCCCGTGGGCAGGGCGCCCTCCGCTCGCCGGGCCCACGTTGTCTGGGCCACACGTCGTGAGGAGGCCGCCGGGGAACCGCCATCCCCACCCGGCGGCGGAATCCTGGAAGGCGTAAGGATGGACGAGCCCCATCGGCGAGTGCCAGGTGAGATTGGTGCCGTGGAGGGCCGCGGGGCCGAGATCGAACCCGCGATCGACGTGGACGACGAAGTCGAGGCCTCCTCCGGTCCAGACGCGCGCCTGTCTCACCCCGCGGCCCGGGCCGTCGATCGCCTCGACGAGGTCGATCCCCGCGAGCTGCCTCATATCGCCGACTCGCGCTAGGGTCTCGTGGCGGTCCATCGATCCACCTCCGCTCTGAAGGGCGGGTTCGCCCCCCGCCGCGTACAGGTGATGGCGGCCACCCTCGCGGCGAACGTGAGCCCTTCCGTGAGCTCGTCCTTCCCGAGCTCCGCGAGCCGTTCTGCGTTCAATCGGCCGCCATCGTGCAGCCAGGCGAGCAGGCCGGACATGAACGCGTCGCCCGCGCCAACGGTGTCGACCACCTGGACGCGCGGCACGCCGACCGTCACCGTGAGCTTTCTCGTAGCGCCCACGATCTCGTCCTGTCCCGCGGTGAGGACGACGAGCCCGGGCCCGCACTCGAGCCAGCGCTCCACGAGATCCCGAGGACACCCCTCCGGGAGGACGAACGAGGCGTCCGCCCGGCTGAACCTAACGAGGTCAGAGAGCTCTACCCAGTGATCGAGCCGTCGCAGATAGGTCGCGCGGTCGCCGATCATGGAAGGGCGAACGTTCGGGTCAAACGAGAGGAGCCGCCGTCCCTTCTCCCGCTCCATGAGGGCGGTGAGGGTCGGTCCGATCGGATGGCAGGCCATCGAGTACGACCCGACGTGAATGGCGTGGAGACTCTGGGGGAACGACGCAGGAAGATCGTCCAATCGGATCGCCCGATCCGCGGCGCCGCTGCCGAAGAAGGCGTAGCTTGGCTCACGGTTCTCTTCTTGCACGACGAAGGCGAGGGTCGACGGTTCGTCTCCGTCCTTCACATAGCGCAGGTCGACCCCGTTCGTCTCGAGGGTCGATCGGAGCATCCTTCCGAAGAGATCTCGCGACAGGCGCCCCAAGAAGCCGGTCGGAACGCCCAGGCGCTCGAGCCCGATCGCCACGTTGAACGGAGACCCGCCCGGCAGAGGGAGGAAGCCTTTGCCGTCGCGGCACGGGGTCTCCACGAAGTCGACGAGCGCCTCTCCTGCGACCAAGACGTCCATGCGGGCTAGGTGCACCGCTCGGAGGCGCGGCCCTTCGGCCGGGGATGAACGTAGGCCGCGTAGTCGCCGACCAAGAGGTGAAGCGGGGGCTCGTCTTCCTCGATCGCCGGGAAGCGTCCCATCGGGTCGTGAAAGCGGTTGTCGCGGTGGTCGTCGTTGACGGTCGAGACCTCTCCGACGAGCACCGCCCCGTCCTCCGCCCAGAAGGCGTGGTAGAGCCCTGGTGTGAGGGTGATGCTCTCGCCAGGCGCCAGGGAAACCCTGTGTCCCGCCGGCGCGCGGCGGGACACCCCGTCCATGTTGAAGGAGACGTCTTCCTGGCTCAGCGCGCCGTCCTCGTCGGCCTGATAGAGCTCGAGGATGAGGCGCCCGCCTCCGCGATGGATGA
Organism: Candidatus Bipolaricaulota bacterium; assembly: GCA_026390315.1. Taxonomy (GTDB): domain Bacteria; phylum Bipolaricaulota; class Bipolaricaulia; order UBA7950; family UBA9294; genus JAPLGE01. Next base: position 11,359 of record JAPLGE010000171.1, on the reverse strand, counting down.
TGTCCTCGGTCTTCGCCCAGTGGAAGTGCATCGGCGAAACTTGGCCGGACCGGCTGATCATCACCTTCTCCGCGTAGAGCTTCCCCTTTCCCAGCTTGAGGTCGGCCGCGGATCCATTCCGCAAGGTGAACAGAAGGAGACCCAGCGTGTCAAAGCTCCCCCGGCCGTAGTCGGTGACGTCCCATCCGAGCTCGTGGTCAAGGACCTCTTGGATCTCAGGTCCCTTCGTGGCCCAGTCGGCGGGCGTCCAAAGGGCAAACGGCGGCAGGTAGAACCGATGTGCCTCAAAGAACGCGATGGCATCGCGAATGAGGGCATTGACCTGCGAGCGTTTCATCAACAAGCCTCCTCGTTGTAGGGTCCGGCTGATCGGGGCGGTGTCCTCCCATCGTGTGCGGGGCGCTGCGACTGTCGCCGCCTTCTAGAGTCTAGTGCCCGGAGGGGGACGGTCGCCTCCTCGTGGTCTCTTGGTGCGGCCGGGATCGCGAGCTAGTCGTCATGACAGGCCCGACGGCACTCGGTTTCGGACTCTCGCCGTTGGCGTTGGCCAGGTCACCGGGAACAGAGCCGACGATCAAGCCGACGACCTCGTCCATGGACGTCTCCGCCGTGATCCGTTCAGCAACCTTCTTCCCGCGTCGCATGATGACGAGGCGCGTGGCCACGGAGAAGACGTCCAAGAGCTGATGGCTAATGATGATGATCCCCACCCCTTGCGAGCTCAGCGTCCTCACCAGGCCCAGAACCTTCTTCTGCTCGGCCACCCCGAGAGCCGCGGTCGGCTCGTCCATGATGATGAACTTGGCGTTCCAGTAGATGGCGCGCGAAATGGCGACCGCCTGCCGCTGGCCTCCCGATAGAGTACGGATCCGGTTGCGGAGCGACGGGACTTCGATGTCCAGTCGGTTGAGGACCTTCCTCGACTCGGCCAGCATGTGCCCGTGGTCGAGGACGTTGACCAGTCCCAGGAATCGCTTCAGCTTCTCGCGTCCGAGGAAGATGTTCGAATAGACGTCGAGGTTCTCCGCCAGGGCGAGGTCTTGGTAAATCGTCTCCAATCCCATCCTCAGCGCCTGCATCGGGTTGTCGATCTTCACTTCCTTTCCGCCGAAGAAGACCTTGCCCGCGTCGGCGCGGTAGACCCCGGAGACCATCTTGATCAAGGTCGACTTGCCCGCGCCGTTGTCGCCCAGGAGCCCGACCACCTCGCCGGGATACACCTTCATGTCGACGTTATCGACCGCGACGAGACCGCCGAAACGCTTGGTGATGTTGCGGACCTCGAGGATCGGTTCCATGGACGTTAGTCCTCCTTGTGGACGAGCTCGGGAGAGAACTGATCGATGAGCACTGCGAAGATGAGTATACATCCCACCGCAATGTACGCGTAGTACGTGGGAAGAGCCAGATTGGCGAGCCCCAGCACCAGGGTCGTGAGAACCATCGCCCCGACAAACGTTCCGGAGACCGACCCCTTCCCTCCGTACAGGCTCGCCCCACCGATCACCACGGCGACCACGGCGTCAAGGACCTGCGCGCTCCCGGCGGGGGCGCGCCCAGTGATGTAGCGAAGGACGTAGCAGACGCCGGCAAGCGACGCGAAGAACGAGGAGATCATGTAGACCTTCACCAGGTGCCGCTTGACGTCAATCCCCGCTCTCTCCGCCGCGTCGATGTTTCCCCCGATTGCGTAGGTATGTCGCCCGAACCGCGTCTTAGCCAGAATGAACCCGAAGACGAGAACGAACACCAGAGCCAGCGCGGAGAGGTTGGGGATGATCGTGATGAGATGCTGAAAGTCTACAGAGCTGAGGCCTGTCGGCTCAACGAAAACGCGGAACATCTTTCCCGGAAGCCAGAAGAAGAGGAAGCCGTGGCCGATCGGGCCCACGGCTGAGGGCAGATCGTGGATGGGGACGTTGTTGCAGATGATCTCGGCGCACCCGTACGCGATTCCGTACATCCCGAAGGTCGCGATGAACGGCGGCACCTTCAGGTGGGCGACAAGGAACCCGTTGATGAAGCCCGGGAGGAGCCCCACCAGCAGGGCGGCCGCGATTCCGGCCGCGATTGCCATGGCCTGCGTCGTGCCGGCCGCCTGCAACGTGACCATGATCTTGGCGCAGACCACGCCGGTGAACCCGACCATAAACCCGACGGACAGATCGATCCCGCCGGTGATGATAACGAACGTCTCTCCCACGGCGAGGAGGAGGACGATGGTCGACGAGACCAGGATGTTCTGCAGGGTGTCGAGACTGAAGAAGTTCGTCCCCAGGAGGGAGAAGGCGAGGACCTCGAACCCGAGGAAGATCAGCACCCACCGCCGCATGACCCGAATGAAGACGCTTCGGAACCTGGGATTCATCATCTAGTCCGCGTAGAGCAGCTCAGGGAACGAGCGGTCGATGAGCACCGCGCCAATCAGGATGATGCCGATCGCGATGAACCGATAGAAGATCTGCAGGCCCAGCATCATCAAGCCGTTGTTCAACGTTCCGATCAGGAGCACCCCGATCACCGTGCCCAGAATGCTTCCTCTCCCGCCGGTCAGGCTCGCCCCGCCGATGACGACGGCCGCGATGGACAGGAGCTCGTAGTTCGAGGTGAACTGGGTGAGGATGCCGGTGTTGAGGAGGAAGACGAGCATTACGCCGGCGCACCCGGCGCAGAACGAGGAGAGGATGTAGACCCTGAGCAGGTGGCGGTTCACATCGATCCCGGCACGGACCGCGGCGTCCATCTTCCCGCCGATGGCGTAGGTGTGCCGCCCGAAACGAGTTTTCGCGAGCACGAAGGCGAGCACGACGAGGACGATCGTCACGACGAGCACGGGAATCGGAATGATCCTTGCGAGCCCCAGGATGTCCTCGCGCGTTGCAAGCTGTGGCGGGCTGAGCGTGAGGCCGGTCTTGGGCGAGTGGTAGGCGATGAACGCCGTGCCGATCTTGCGTACCGCTGAGGGAAGGAACGCAATCGGCAACCCATCAGACAAGAGCCACGCCAGACCGTTGGCGATCCCCCACATCCCCAGAGTGGCGATGAACGGCGGGACGCGGAATCGCGTGATGAGGAGTCCGTTGATCGCTCCGGGAATCAGGCTCAAGATCAGGCCCACGATCACCCCGGCTGAGATGCTCGCGAGCGCGCTGGCGCCGGCTGCGGTCAAGTCTCGCATGACGATCGCACTCGTGACGCATACGAGCCCCATCACGAAGCCAATCGAGAGGTCGATTCCTCCACTCACGACGACGAACGTCTCGCCGGCGGCGAGGAAGAAGAGCGTCACCGAGGCGAGCAAGATGTTCGAGTAGTTGGCGAGGCTCAGGAAGTCCTTCCCGGCCAGGCTGAAGATGAGAAGCATCAGGAAGAGAGCAAGCAGTGCCCAATTCCTGCCGATTCGGACGAGCACCCGGCGGCTCCTTCGTTCTGTCGCCGACGACATGGCACCCACCTTCTACGCCTCAGTCTGGTTTTCTGTCAAGTGCCACAGATGGGGTGACAGGGAGCCGTTGTGGGAAGGCTCCCCGTCACCCCGTTTAGCCACGGCCTACTTACTGTAGATGTACTGCTGCGCGTCGGGGCTGTTCACGTTATCCCTCGTGAACACGAAGAACCCCGGCACGACCTTCTTCGGGACCGAGAGAGTCTTCCCGGAGGCGAGGTACCGATATCCCCAGTCCACGCACAGCGAGCCCATCTCCGCGGGCTTCTGAGCGAGGATGAAGTCAACCTCTCCCACCTTCAGGGCCTCGATCAGCGTCGCGGTGGCGTCCCAGGTCCCGACCTTCACCACGCCGCTCAAGCCGGCCGCGGCGACCGCGGCGTGCGCGCCCTGAGCGCTGAAGACGTTGACGCCGAAGACCCCAGCGAGATCAGGATTCCTCTGCAGCGCGGCGGCGACCTGCGCCTGGGCCGTCTCCTGGACGTCGAGGCAGTACTCAACGCCGACGAGCTCCATCTGTGGGAAGCCCAGGAGTCCCTGGCGGAATCCGCGCTCGCGGTCCATCACGCTCGACGTGTCGGGGTTGGTGTTCTCGAGGAAGACCTTCCCCTTGCCGCCCAAGAGGACCGCAAGCTGCGCGGCCACGACCTCTCCGCCCAGCTTGTTGTCCGTTCCGATGTAGGAGAGCGGGAAGCTGTAGTCCGACGTCTTAGTGTAGTCCCCGTCGCCGAGGTACGTGTCCACGGTGATGATGGGGATTCCCTTGTCGAAGTACTTCTTGAGGACGGGGATGAGGGCCTGCGTTGACGTCGGCGCCGTGAACAACAGGTCGATGTCGCCCCGCGCCATCAACGCATCCAGGAACGGGACTTGGGCATCCGGGCCCCACGTGGCGGGATACTGCCCGACGATCAGCTCGACCTTGTCGGCTCCGAGCTTCGCCGCCATCGCCTTCGCGCCCTTTTCCATCGTGAAGTAGAAGGGATCAGCGATTCCCGGCATGAACGCGATCTTGTAAGTCTTCGCGGCGAGCCCAAAGCCGGCCGCCAGGACCAGCACTGCACACATGACCAGAATCATCCGTCGTTTCATCGGGATGGCCTCCTTGTGCCCGATTTGGTGCTTGGTGATTGCTTGTTCTTCTCCCCCGAGGTTGCTGATCTGTGCACCTCCTTTCTCGGCCTTGGCTCAGACGGTCTTCCGGTTGACTCTCGAGAAATGAGGACGGTCTGCAGCTTGATGGCCCGCGTCTTGTGCTCACCCTTTCCGCGAGCGATCGCCTCGAACAGGAGGTCTCCCGCGGAGTAGCCCATCTCGTAAGACTGCTGTGCGACGACGGTCAGACTCGGGGTGAACGCCGACGCCCACTCGGAGTCGTCGAAGCCAATGAGCGACACGTCGTCCGGACACCGGATTCCCCGGTTCTTGAAGCACTGCAAGGCCCCAAGAGTCATCATGTTGTTCGTGCTGAAGATCGCGGTGATGCCCCGCTGCTTCAGGAGCGACTCCGTCGACGAAGCTCCCTCCTTGATCTGGGAGCACCCCTGAGCGATGAGGCTCTCGTCCTCCGGGATGCCGTGCTCCGCCAGAGCTCGTTTGTAGCCCGCCACGCGGTCCTCGATCGAGCTGATCCCGGGAATGCCTGCGAGCAGCCCAATCCGCCGGTGTCCGAGCGAGACCAGGTGCTCCGTCGCCTCGTAGGCCCCGCCTTCGTTGTCAGAGAAGACCTCGTCGACCTTCATCCCGTCGATGTAGCGGTCGACGACCACCAGTGGAGCTCCGTGGGCGATCAGGGGCTGGAGGGTCTCCCCGCCTCGGAACGTCGGACTGACGATGAATCCGTCCACCTTGCGCTTCAGCAGCGAGGCAACATAGAACGTTTCAAGCTCGGGGTCTTCGTCCGTGTTGCAGGTGATCACTCCGTATTCTCGGCGCCTTGCCTGCTCTTCCACGCCTCGCGCCACCTGGACGAAGAACGGGTTGCTGTGATCGGGCAGGATCAGCGCGATGGTGAAGCTCTTTCCCTTCCGAAGGGCCCTTCCTAAGGGATTGGGCTGATAGCCCAGCTCGACGATCGCTTGGCGAACCTTCTCTGCCAGGTCGTCGCTCACGAAACGGCTGCCATTGACGACGTTAGATACCGTAGCGATCGATACTCCGGCCCGCTCGGCTACATCCTTGATGGTGGCGCTCATCCGACCTCGCGACGTCAACAAAACGTTTAGTTAAACGTTTATTATGCACGTCTTGTCTCGCGTGTCAAGAGACTCGACGAGAGGATGATCCACTCCCCTTCCCACGGGCGGTTGAGCCCCGGACTTGCCTTCCCGTTCCGGATAGCTCTCACGACCCGTGTCCTGATGGCGCCGTCGCGAAGGCCGTTTCGCGTGGGTCACCTGCCCCGAATCGAGAACGCCAGGGCGGAGCGGGGGAACTCAGTGTCGAGCACGAGGGGCCAACGAGGGTCGGACGGCTCGGCGGGGAGCAGATGGGCGGGATCGTGAGAGGCCCGAGTGGGCTCTCAGCAAGTCTGAGGATGGGTGCCGCAGGGGGGCGCACACTCTCTTCTGCCTGTGGCAAAGGCCGCAAGACCCGTCTCCAATCCAGCTGCACCTCTGCGCGGGAATGGCTCACCTGCAGGGCCTATTGTAATGGTGATTGTCAAGTTCGGGAAGGGTACGTCCAGCCCGCGCGTTGTGTGGAATACTTAAGATGGTTAGACTCCTGCCCGGGGGATGTCAGAACAAGAGAAAGAGTTCTCTTATTCGTTGGGCGACGGGTCCAGATTCTTGGTGAAGCTGACACGCATCAAGAAGGAAGTTACCAATTTCGTTGTGCAAGTCTCATCCCTTCAGGGAAGCACTCCAGAGGAGATGCTGAGGATTGACACCTATGACACAGGCCCGCACAAGCACGTGTTCATTCCTGGAGAGGAGCCGCGCAGAGTCCCGATTGAGGCCAGATACCATCCAGTGTATGGATGGGCGGCGCTACTAACAGCATCAGAAGCAGAAGCTAAGGAATACTGGGAGCGCAGAGCCAGCACGTTCTCGGATGATGTGAAAGCCGATGGTAAGCGAGAAGAGACATCCTGAATACGTTCGACTTCTGAGTGAGATCAGTTCACTCTTTACGCGGCAGATTCTCGTGGACGACTCGCTCTTCAATGCCGTTCCGGATGGTGCGTACATTGTGTTTCGCATCTCAGAAGCCTGCACGTGGGCACGATCAGCCGGTTTCAACGCGTGGGCGAAAGTGGTCGGCGGCGAGTCATTTTTCGAGTCCGGTGCTTGTTGCCTTGTTGAGTATGTCCCATCGCCGGACGACCGGTTCCCCATTGCGTCACCTGTAACTCTTGCTGGGCATGTGCGCGTTCTGCGGGGAACTCATCGCGGCTAACTCGCCAACTCAGAATACGCGATGTGATGTCTCTCGCAGCCGTGAAGTAGGATAGAAAGCGAGTCCGAGCCGCGCCGATGGTTGAACCTCCACATGAACTCGTCCAGGTAGCGGGGCAGGTGCTCGGCGCTCACATGATGGAAGGCCCCGTTGATTCCGCGCTTCAGTAGCGACCAGAAGCCTTCGATCCCGTTCGTGTGTATGTCGCCGTCCACGAACGAGACGACATGGTTCACCGGCTTGTGTGGGTAGACGCTGTCGAAGATCCGGTAGCTCGCCATCTGATCGGTGTAGATCACGTCAACGGCTCCATGTCGGACGGCCGAGGTCGCGAAGTCCATGATCTCACGCATACCGACGTTCTGGACTGCGCGGCATTGAACTCGCCCATTGCGCTCGATAATGCCGAGTATGGCGGTGTTCTTGCTCCTCTTGCCAGGGCGTCCGGGGCCGATCCCGCGCTCCTTCCCGCCGACGTAGGTTTCGTCCATCTCCAGGATTCCGAACAGGCTCGCCTCGTTGCCATCCGTCTTCATGGCGGAGCGGACACGGTGCATCATGTACCAGGCAGTCGGATAGCTCACACCGATGGTTCTCTCGATCTGCTTCGCGCTGATACCTTTCTTGGACTCGACCATAAGGGAGACCACGATCAGCCACTTGCGGAGGGCAACCCGCGTCCCATGGAAGATTGTCCCTGCGGTAACGCTGAACTGGTACTCGCACTTAGCACACTCGAACTTGTGGTAGGCCTCAAGCCGGGAGATGTGGGGATGACCGCACCGAGGGCACACGATACCTTTCGGCCAGCGCATTTTCTCTAGGAACTTCCGGGCCTTCTCCTCGCTGTCGATCTGGGTCACGAGTTCGATCAGGTTCACGAGCTACCTCCTTCACGCCTTAGTCATATCACTAATTCATGAGGTTGTCAAGGGGTTGACACGCGAACGAAGAAATGCTATCATTGGGTGGTGATTGAGATGGCAAGACCGCCCATGGATGAAGATGATCCCCTGACGGCTAGGCAGTTCTCGATACCTGCCAGCATGTTCAAGGCACTCAGGAAGGCGTCGATGGTATCCGGGAAGTCGGCAGCCCAGATAGTGCGCGATGCACTTGCTGAGGAGCTGAAGAAACCAGAGTACAAGGGCGGTTAGTTGACATCATGGCTGAGTTGAAACTGAAGCGAGCCACAGAGGCATCCGGGAAGTCGGAGTCGGAGATAGTCCGAGACACGCTGGGGGTGTGGTTCTCGGTTCGCGATCAACATGGCGCTGCATCGTCTTCCTGACCCTCTAGCGTGACAAAGATCACTTGACTTCCCGGCTTCGTGACCTATGATAGGGACAAGATCTAGTGGAGAGGTGAGACTCAGACGTAAAGGGAGGTGGTCGCCCCGCTTGGGAAGTCACCTGAGCGAGCACGCTTTTTGTCACAAGCTGGTATCACCCGTGAGGAGGTAACACAGGATGAAGAAGGCTCTCGTACTCGCGATGTGGAATGAGAGGAGACAGGCGATAATCCTTGGGACGCTGTGGGCCGTGTCGTCCGTGGGGATCGTTGTGGTGCTGGCGCTTGGCTTCTTTCGTGCGGTGGCGAAACCGGCTTTGCTTCTTCCGCTTACGGTATTCGGAGTTCTCATGGTTGTCACTGCGCTGATTACCTTCCTGCCTTGGATAGGGAATCCCGTTGGCACGTCACTCAAGGACTTGGCAAGGATACTCCGCCGGTTGATCTTGTCGTGAGACTGAGCGCATGCGTGAACTAATCTACGATCTGGGGATCGGCTGCTACATCCTTGCATTCGTCAGCGGCTTGATGGTTGCGCGATCGACCTTGGGAGTTCGCACGATCACTGACCCCGGTGTCGACGAGGCGGCAAGGAATGCCGTATGTCCAGACTCGTATAGGGACTGCAAACGCCGTGAGTACATGCAGCTCCTTGCTGTCAGAGGAATGCTCCAAGTGTCGGCGGGGACCTCCGCCGCTCTCGGGGTGCTACTGATCAGGTTGTCGAATCGCGTCTAGTGCTACCGCGTTGAAGATGATCGGGCGCGTCATTTCAGTGGCCATAGGAATGGTTGATAACAAGCACCCTGCTGCGGCAAAGGGATAAGCATGGCATTTGTCCGACAGACAAGAGGGGTCGCAACTCTCGCCCTGCCAGATGGAACGATACTGGTTGTGATTCCTTCGCCAGCTTTACAATCGCCATTGTAATAACGGCTGTAAAGGTCGCGAAGGGTGGCGAAGAGGTTGTCTCCGCCTGCTCGCCGCAGTATAACTCATTTCTAGGATGAGCGGACGGGAAAACCAGTTGTACTACGGCGAGAACCTGGACGTGCTCCAGCGGCACGTCGCAGACGAGACGGTGGATCTCGTCTACCTCGACCCTCCCTTCAACTCGAACGCGACGTACAACGTCCTCTTCGCTGAGCAAGACGGGTCAAGAGCATCGGCGCAGATCACGGCGTTCCAGAGCACTTCGCAGTGGGACCACGAGGCGGCGCGGCAGTACGAGGAGACGGTGGGCGTCATGAGAAAGCCCAGATGAGCAAGAAGGCCCTGTTTTCGAAGTACCTGAGAGAGCTGTCTGCGGTGGCGATCCAGGGAGACGCGCGGGAGGAGAGCTTCTACCCAGGGCTGGCCGACATGCTTGCCGAGGTGGCGCAGGCGAGCGGACGGATGCACGTCCGCGTCACCACGCTCCCCAAGCCCACCGATGCTGGCAACCCGGATTTCCGCCTGTGGAACGGGACCGACCGCATCGTCGGCTACGTGGAAGCCAAGAAGCCGACCGAAGAAAGACTGGACCTGATCGAGGATTCCGAACAGCTCCGACGCTACCGCTCGACCTTCCCGAACCTTATCCTGACCAACTTCCTCGAATTCCGGCTGTACCGGAACGGCGAACGCGTGGAGACGGTCCTCGCCGCCCGGCCAATGGTCCTGAACCGGCTGCGCGCGATCCCGCCCCTCGAAAAGACGGACGAGCTTTTCGACTTGCTCGACCGCTTCCTCGACTTCTCGCTTCCCAAGGCGTTCACGGCGGAATCACTCGCCGTCGAACTCGCCAAGCGCACCCGCTTCCTTCGCGACGTTGTGGCCCGACAGCTTCAACAGGAGGAGGAGGCGCCCGGCGTGCTCTCCGTCTTCTTCGAGGCGTTCCAGACCTACCTTATTGGTACACTGACGGCGGAGGACTTCGCCGACCTATTCGCCCAGACGATCGCCTACGGCCTGTTCGCCGCCCGCACACGGGCCGGGGACGGTTTCAGTCGCCGCGCGGCCTTCGACAACATCCCGCACACCATCGGCGTCCTCCGCGACCTGTTCCGCTTCATCTCCCTCGGCGACCTCCCCGAGCAGCTCGCCTGGTGTGTGGATGACATCGCCGAAGTCCTGGCCGTGGCCGACGCCCCCGGCATCCTCGACCACTACTACCACGAAGGCACGGGCAGCGACCCCATCGTCCACTTCTACGAGACCTTCCTCGCCCAATACGACCCCGCCGAGCGCGAGCGCCGGGGCGTCTACTACACGCCCGAACCTGTGGTCTCCTACATCGTCCGCTCGCTCCACGGCCTGCTCAAGACCGAGTTCAAGAAACCCGACGGCCTCGCCGCCGCCGGCGTGACGCTACTGGATCCTGCGGCGGGCACCATGACTTTCGTTGCCCGCGCTGCGCAGGAGGCCGTCCGCGAGTTCGAGGCCAAGTACGGCGCTGGCGCCCGCGAGGACTTCATCCGGCGGCACATCCTGAAGAACTTCTATGCCTTCGAGCTGATGATGGCCCCCTACGCCGTCGGGCACCTCAAGATAGGGTTTTTCCTGGAAGAACTGGGCCACCGCCTCGCCGACAACGAGCGCGTCCCCTTCTACCTCACCAACACCCTCGACAACGAGGAACTGGAAGAGAGCCGCTTGCCTGGCTTCTCCGCCCTGGCAGAGGAATCCCGCCTCGCCGGCAAGGTCAAGAAGCAAACCCCCATCCTCGTCGTCCTCGGCAATCCGCCGTATTCGGGCATTTCCACCAACAAAGGGCACTGGATCACCGGTCTGATTGAAGACTACAAGTATGTGGATGGGAAACCGCTTGGCGAAAAGAAGCACTGGCTCCAGGACGACTACGTGAAGTTCCTGCGCTTCGCCCAGTGGAAAATCGAGCAGGCTGGATGCGGGGTCGTTGGTATGATCACCAACCACGGCTATCTCGACAACCCGACGTTCCGGGGCATGCGCCAGAGCCTGATGCGCACCTTCGATGAGATTTACATCCTCGACCTGCACGGCAACTCGCACAAGAAAGAGACTTGCCCCGACGGGAGCCCCGACAAGAACGTCTTCGACATCCGCCAGGGCGTCGCCATCGCCTTCTTCATCAAGCGCGGCAAGGAACAGAAGACCGACGCCATCGTGCATCACGCCGATCTGTGGGGTCCTCGGGAAACGAAGTATGCCTGGCTCAATGACCGCGACCTGAAGCACACCGATTGGGTGAAGTTGAGGCCCACG
>JAPLGE010000013.1 GCA_026390315.1 Candidatus Bipolaricaulota bacterium | reverse complement strand
AGAGCCATCTCTTGGAGCTTGCCCGCTACGTGGTGCTAAATCCCGTGCGAGCGAAGGCTGTCCTGCACCCTCGCCTGTGGAAGTGGTCGAGCTATCGGGCGACCTCGCGAGAGACGAGAGTCCCTGACTTCCTGACGACGGACTGGATCCTAGCTCAGTTCAGCTCCAAGAGAGAACTCCCGCAGCGCGGGTACCGGCGGTTCGTCGCCGAAGGCAGGGGTGCCGCCGTCTGGGACGACCTGCGCGGTAGCGTGCTCCTGGGCAGCGATGCGTTCGTGAAGAAGCTCTCTCGACTCCTTCATGGCAAGGCGAAGATGAAGGAGATCCCGCAAGCGCAGCGGCGCGCGACGCGACCGTCCCTCGAGAAGCTCTTCCAGGGGAAGACAAAGGACAAGGCCAAGCGCGACCGGGCGATCCACGAGGCCGTCGTGCGCCACGGCTACACTCAGAGTGCGATCGCGAGCCACCTTGATCTCCACTACTCGACCGTCAGCCGGATCGTGAAGCAGGTAGACGCCGCTCAGGAAACGCCAACAGAGAAGACCTAGCCCCGATCTCCTCGATTAGAGCTCGTTCGCGCCAGTCGCGTAGGCGAAGTCGCCTCCCTCTTGTGTTCTGCCTTCGTGTCATGGAGTGGGTTGACACGGCTACCCACAAGGGGTATGTTCGTACCTCACATGGGTACGACAAGAAGCGAGGGCTCGGCCGGGGCAGTGCTCTTCGGGAAGACGCGCCTCGCGGTCCTTGCGCTCCTCTACGGCCACGCGGACCGCGCGTTCTACCTGAGCGAGATCGTGCGTGCGGTTGGGGCAGGAACGGGCGCGGTGCAGCGCGAGCTTGCGCGGCTGACGAGCGCTGACCTTTTGCGAAGGACCGTGCAAGGGAAGCAGGTTTACTTCCAGGCGAATGCCGACTCCCCGGTCTTCGCCGACCTGAAGGGGCTTGTCGTGAAGACCGCCGGCGTGGTCGACGTGATCCGTGAGGCTCTCGCGCCCGTCTCCAGTCGCGTCCGCCTCGCCCTGGTCTACGGCTCGATCGCGCGCGGGGAAGAGACCGCCTCAAGCGACATCGACCTCTTGGTGGTCGGCAAGACCTCCCTTTTCGACGTGGTCTCCGCTCTAGCCGGCGCTCAGGAGGTCCTGCACCGCGAGGTGAACCCCGCGGTCTTTCCCCCGGTTGAGTTCAAGAAGAAGGTGCGCGCGGGTGACCCGTTCCTCACGGCCGTCGTCAGCGGCCCGAAGCTTCTCGTGATCGGAGGCGAGCGTGAGCTTGCAGAGCTGGCTGAGTGAAGGGCTCCTTGTGGCCCACCGGACGAGCTCTCGGGAGATCGCCGAGCTCCTCAACGTGGTCCGCCAAGACCTCAGTCAATGCCGGACACCGGGGCTCAGCCCAGATTGGAGCCTCAACATCGCCTACAGCGCCGTCCTCCAGGCCGCAAGTGCCGCCCTGGCCTCGCGGCGGGCTACCGCGCCCCGGCAGGTGAAGGACACCACCACGTCGTTCTCCAGTCTCTCGCTCACACCGTCGGCGTCGATCCCAGCACGGTCCGAAAGCTAGACGCCCTGCGAAAGAAGCGACACATCGCGACCTACACCCGCGCGGGGACCGTCTCAGATCGCGAGGCTCGAGATACGATCGCCCTGATCGACCGGGTCTGCGCCGAGGCAGAGGCGTGGCTGAAGAAGAACCACCCGGAACTCCTCAAAGACCGAGCCAGAGAGCCGCACCCCTAGAGGCGCTGGCGCGAGCGGCCGAAGATCCCTCTCGTGCGGCCAGGACGTCTCCGGTATCCTTCTCCCGATGAACCGCAACTGCAGCCACCTTTCCCTCGTCTCAGTCGTGCTCGCCGCGCTCTTCGCGGTGGGAACGACGTGGGCCGACGTTCCCGACCTCGCTCGTCTAGACGCCGTCCTCGAGCGCGCCGCGGAGGCTCTCGGAGGCTGCGCGCTCGTCCTGGTCCACGACGGGGAGACGGTGTACGCGACGGAGTCCGGCGACGTCACTCCCGACGACTCGATCGCCGTCGCGTCGGCGGCCAAGTGGATCTCGGCCGTGGCGCTCTTGTCGCTCGTCGGCGAGGGGCTGCTCGAGCTCGACGCCCCCCTATCCCGCCTCCTGCCCTACCTCGCGGACGGAGGCGATCCGGACTTCAAGGCGGGCATCACCCTGCGCATGCTCCTTTCTCACACCTCGGGGCTCCCGGCCGTCGTCCCGAGCCTGTACGCCCCGACCCTCACCCTCGCCGAGTGCGCCGAGCGTCTCGCGGCCTTTCCCTTCGACACCCAGCCGGGGAAGGGCTTCCGCTACGCCGACCTCCCGATGTAGCTCGCCGGCCGAGCGGCCGAGCGGCCGAGGTCGTGACCGGGAAACCCTGGGCAGACGTCTTCCGGGAGCGGATCTCTTAGCCCCTCGAGATGCCGGGGACGGACTACAACGTTCCCGGGCCGTGCGAGAACCCGCAGCTTGCGGTGGGGCTTCGCTCGTCGGCCCGC
>JAPLGE010000145.1 GCA_026390315.1 Candidatus Bipolaricaulota bacterium | reverse complement strand
CCGTCGGAGCGAAGCTCTTCATCGTGGACTGAGCGCCCAAGCGGCGTCTGGGCACCTTGGGCTCCCCGCCGCGTCCTCCAAGAAGCCACTGGAGGCACCTCCCGGAAGCGGAACCCCTAGCCCACGCCCGCCCTGCCCTTGGGTCACGACGCCCATCCCGGCCAGATCGCTCTTGACCGTCCGAACCGGCGCGCAGAAGCGTCCGCAGGGCAGGAGGCAAGAGGTGCTCCGTGCCCGTGTCGCGGATGATCCTCGCCAGGTTCTCCCACACGAGACGCTCACCTCCCCGACCGAGGAGCCGAGCTGCTGCGCCACGAGGTGCTCAACCCACTCGATGCGGCAGGGAATGGCGGCCGGCGGATCGGCCCAGCCGTGGTCGCTCTCGACGAGGATGCGCTCGGGCGGGACGGCGGTTCGGAACTTGGACTCGCGTACCACCGGCAGAGTAGCTGTGGATGCTCGTGAATCGAGGGAGCCTGCCGACGAAGTCGAGGACCTGACGGGGAACGTCCGCAGCTGATCCTCGAACGCAGCGCGCGACCACCTTGCATCGAGCCCGATCTCCCCGACGATCGCCGTCCTCTCCGCAAGCTCGCCGAAGCGGCTCGCATCGAAAGCCGTTTGAGCCTTAGGCTTCCGCGGATGGCAGCCCACGCCCCAGGCGATCTGCGGCTCAGGCCGCCCGATGACCTGCGCCGCCTCGTCGAGGGAGAGGGTCATCGCGAGGACGGCCCCCGAGCGCCTCAGCTCCTCCGGGGCCCGAGCGGGATCCACGTGCGCGTGGGCGTCGAGGGTCGGAAGTTCCGTCGTGCGAATCGTCGGCCGGACTCCTTCGGCCCCGTCGTCCCACGGCGGGCCCGCGCGGGCTACTGCGCTCAGATCGCGATCCACCGCATCTCTCGCCGCTCGAACGTCGCCAGGCGCGTGAAGCCGAGGCCCCGCAGCATTTCGAGCGCCCCGTCGAACGAGCTCCCGACGTCCTCGGGGACGTGGGCGTCCGAGCCGAGGGTGAGAACCTCGCCGCCCAACTCCCGGTACCAGCGGAGGATCTCAAGAGACGGAAACGGCTCTTCATGCCCCGAGCGCAGGGCGAACGTGTTGACCTCGATTCCCTTCCCTCGCTCCACGACCGCGCGCAGCGCGGCGCGAATCGGGTCGGCGTACGGCGCAGGGCCATCGTAGACCCGGCCGAACTCGCGTGCGTACCGCCGGATCACGTCGAGGTGGGCGAGGACGTCGTAGTCGCCCTCGGCGGCGAGCGCGGCGACGTCGCGGAAGTACGCGCCGCAGGCCTCGCGCACGGGCCGAGCGAAGTACGCCTCCTCAAAGATCGGGCGGCTCCCGCCGACGTAGTGCACCGACCCGAGCACGATGTCGAAGAGACGGTCTTCCAGGAGCGGCGCGACCCGCTCGGCGAAGACGTGGGGCTCCCCGACCTCGAGTCCCAGCCGGACTCTCAGCCACCCGTCAAAGGCGGAGCGGCATCGATCCGCCTCGGCGGCGTACTGGGCCAGGTCGAGGTGGTCGGTCGAATAGCCGGGGCCGTAGTTCAGGTGGTCGGTGAACGCCACCTCGCGCAGGCCACGGGCGACGGCCTCCTCGCAGACGGCCGACATCTCGGACCGGCTATCGATCGAGAAGCGTGTGTGGACGTGGTAGTCCGGCGGGCGGACGGGCGCGGGGTGTCTCATGCCCATGGGCTCCTGACGGAGCACCGATGGCTCAGGCCGCGGCGGGGTCCGCCGGCCGGTCGGGAGCGCTGCCCTGCCGCGCCGATCCCACCACGAGCGCGCCGCCTAGGCATGGTCTCTCCTTCCGACTCGGCCCGCTCAACAAGCTTGCGACGGCCCACGCTCGGGGTAGGGCTTCCCCTCCCCGAGGACAGAGTGCACCACCGGCATCCACTGGCGGATCGGGATCCCTTGCGGGCACTTCTCTTCGCACGCCCCGCACTGCACGCAGCGAACGGCGCGCGTGTCCGCGGGCACCATGCCCGCCTCGTACAGCCGGAGCAGGATCGCGTAGTCCAGGCGCGCGGTCTGGGGCGTGCCGAACATGACCCCGGCGCAGTACATCGCGAGATTGCCTGGGATGTCGACGCCACTCGGGCAGGGCATGCAGTAGCCGCAACGCGTGCAGGGGATGGGGCTCGAGCCCCGATAGACCTCTCGCACGGCGTCCACGACGGCGAGTTCGGCCGCGGTGAGGCTCCCGGCCTCCGAGGTGTCGGCGCTCGCCAGGTTCTCTCGAACCTGCTCCATCGCGCTCATCCCACTCAGGACGACGGAGACCTCGTGCTGA
>JAPLGE010000035.1 GCA_026390315.1 Candidatus Bipolaricaulota bacterium | reverse complement strand
TTGAGACGCTGGCTGACCTGTTTGTCGAGAGAGGAGCGCCGGACCACATCCGCTCCGACAACGGGCCGGAGTTCTGTTCGCGCGCGGTGAGAGGATGGCTGGAGCACCTGGGGGTGGCAACGCGGTTCATCGAGCCAGGGAATCCGTGGGAGAACGGGTACAACGAGAGCTTCAACGGGAAGCTTCGCGACGAGCTGTTGAACCGGGAGATCTTCTACACGCTGGAGGAGGCCAAGGTGCTCATCGAGGACTGGCGACGGGAGTACAACACGATCCCTCCACACAGCAGCTTGGGCTACTCGCCGCCCGCGCCAGAGGCGCTGGCCTGCGTCCCAAGAGGTGGGTTAGACTAGCTTGAGAAGTGGACCGTCAACCGGAGGTGGGTCACCGTGGCTCGGCTAGGCGGCGACGAGTTCCTGGTCCTCTTGCCGGGCGCCGACCACGTCGAGCGCTCACTCGGCGTCGCGCAGAAGATCGTGCACGCTCTGGAACAGCCATTCGTCATTGCGGGCCGGGAGGTCCGACTCACCGTGAGCATTGGGCTTGCCCTCTACCCCGATGACGGACGAGACGCCGATGCGCTGATCAAGAACGCCGACACCGCCATGTCCCGCGCCAAGGACCGGGGGCGCAACACCTACGAGCGGTTCTCCCGCGGAGGAGATCGCGCTCCCGACGGCGGGCCCGCGCCCGCTCACTCGGACGGCGAGGCTCCGCCCCCGTAGAGGACGCGGTAGACGAGCCAGGCGTCGAGGACCTTGACGAGGTACTCGCGGGTCTCGCTCGCGACAAGCGCGCCCGGGAACTCGGCGGCGGTCTTGACCTTGGCCGCCGTCGACCAGCGCTCGACGTTCCCCTGACCGCCGTTGTAGGCGGCGACGGCCCTGGCGATGTCGGAGTCGAAGAGGCGGATCAGATAGCCCAAGTACCAGGTGCCGAGACGGATGTTGAAGTCCGGATCAGTCAAGCGATCTTCGGAGAACGGCTCCTTCACCTTGGACTCAGCGATCCACTTGGCGGTCGACGGCAAAAGCTGCATCAAGCCGCGGGCGTCGGAGGACGAGACGGCGGTGGGGAGGTAGTTGCTCTCCTCGCGGATGACGGCGAGGACGAGAAAGGAGTCAACTCCGTAGGTGGTTGCCCAGCGATTGACCGAGTCCCAGAAGGCGAGCGGGTAGGAGAGAACGTAGGTCTCCCGAGCTGGCTCGTCGCGGAGAAGTGGCGTTCCGATCTCGTAGGTGGAGTGGTAGTCGCCGTGCGCCGCGAACCACTTTGCGATCGCAACCTTCTCCGTGGCTGACGCCGTAGGGAGCGCGAGATCAAGCTCGGCCTCGGCCCAGGCCGCTCCATCCGCCGC
Organism: Candidatus Bipolaricaulota bacterium; assembly: GCA_026390315.1. Taxonomy (GTDB): domain Bacteria; phylum Bipolaricaulota; class Bipolaricaulia; order UBA7950; family UBA9294; genus JAPLGE01. The sequence continues at coordinate 1,114 of JAPLGE010000035.1, read as the reverse complement.
GGGGAGGCTCTCGAGGAGCGCTTCCGCGACGGGAATCGCCATTGGGGACCCGTTCTGCAGGTTCGCGCGCGAAGGCGGCGGCGCTGGGGCACGGTAGGTCCCCAAGAGCCACTGGAAGGCTGGTGGAAAGAGGGATGCCATCTCCCTCGCCTCGGCCGTCCTCCCCCTCCTCTCGGCGAGGAGGTAGGCGCGAAGAGCCGCATCGTCGTGCACGCGGTGGGTCCCGCGCGCGAGTTCGAGGTAGATCGCGAGGGCCGCGTCCGTCTGTCCGTCGCTCTCGAGGAGCCTGGCTCCCCGCCACCTTGCCTCGGTGTCCTTGGAGAGAAGATACGCCGCGGCGGCCTCTTTGGGCCGGCCGAGGGTCTCGAGAAGCCGGCCCGCCTCGTAGGCGCCGGTTGCGCCGAGGGTGCGGTAGGCGGCGAGGGCCTGCTCCCTCTCTCCCGCCCGCTCGAGCGCCCGCGCGTACTCCTTGCGGACGGCGACGTCGGTCGGCGCGCTGCGCAGGGCGGACTCGAACTCGGGTAACGCTTCCTTGGCGAGGCCGAGCCCGACGAGGATCCTTGCTCGCGTCAAGCGAGCCTCCGGTTTGGAGTTCGAGCGGACGAGGCTCCATGCCTCGGTGTACCGGCCGGCACCGGCAAGCAGGCCGGCCAATCGAAGGGGATCTGGCTCCAAGCGCCTGATGGCCGCGATCGCCTCAGATCGAGGAAGGAGCCGCTTCCACTGCGCGAGCGCCTCGGCTGGCTCACCGGCGGCCTCAAGGGCGGAGGCAAGCTCCCGGCGGAGATCGGTCGTCGGACGCAAGGAGAGCGCTTTCCCGAGGAAGTCGGCGCCCCCGTGCGGGTCTCCGGCGGCGACGTGGGCTCTCCCAGCCAAGACGCGTGCCTGCCAGCCGAGGCCGTCCGACCGCGACGCGAGGCCCTCCAAGGTCGGAAGCGTCCCAGGAAGCCCGTCCTGGGCTCGCCACAGACTCTCGTACGAGGAGAGGGCGACGGGCGAGGAGGGTCCCGGCGAAAGGACGGCGACGCCCAGGCCGAAAAGGCCCCACGCAAGGAGAAGCGAGACCAGGGCAAGCTTCATCAGCCACCTCACATTCGGTTTCCTCTCTTGGGGC
>JAPLGE010000017.1 GCA_026390315.1 Candidatus Bipolaricaulota bacterium | reverse complement strand
AACGTCCACGCCCACGACAAGACGGTTCCGTCTCGATCGGTCGACTCGTCGAGGAAGAGGACCGCGTCCCAGATCGCCGCCGGGGCGGGGGACCAGGAGAACCTCGCTACGGGTGGGTTGGTGCAGGAGTTCCTTGACCTTGGGGTGCCGTTCAACGGATTTCCCTTCGCGTCCTTCCCGTTTCGGGTGGTGCCGTCGTTCGTCCGCCAGTTTGGGTCTTGGTCCGGGGCGAAGGGGTTCACTCTCTCCATGGTCGAGCGGCTCGCCACGACTCCAGCGGGCCACGGTCCCCCGTCGGCGTTCGCCGTGTCGACGACTCGCCCCGTTGGGTCCCGCAACGCGAGAGTCTCACCGCTGTCCACGAGCCCTCCGGTGTAGATCTGGTCTGCCGCGATGTCGTTCACCGGTGTGTCGTCGGTCCTCTCGAGAAGGTAGAACCCGCCGGCCTCGAGCACTCCGGCAAGCGGGATCGACGGGGAGCCGTCGTTTGAACGTAGCGTCCACCCGCCCAAGTCGACGTCCTGGTCCGTGTTGTTCCTCAACTCGATCCACTCGTCTCCCGATGTTGAAGACGCCGTTCCCATCCAGGCGACCTCGTTGATCACGACATCCGGAGAAGAAGCTCCGAGAAGCCCAGCCACGAACAAGGACAGGGCGACGAGGCCAGGCGAGGCCCGAGCGCCGAAGCGAAGGAAGGTCCGGCGAGGAGAATCCCGTTTGTTTCGGTTCATCTCAGACCTTGTCGTGCAAACGATGCTAGTCTCCTTACTATAGCGCAGTTACCTGCTCGAATCAAGCCGAAGCCTCTATAGCGAGAGAAGTGGAGTCTCCATGTGTGTTTTGATAAACTCGTCGGGCGGCGGGGCGTTCGTCACAGGCCACGGGAGTGACCGGCCGGCCCCGACGCACCAACGACCTTTGCGTCCCGGCCAGAGGAATTGAGGTGATGTCGCCTGTCTAGTGAGAGCCGGCTTCGTTTTGAGCTGGGCGGGAGCGTGCAGGGCTTCTGCTACAGGCGTCCTCGCTCGAGCTGGCCGACGCACGTTGAAGGCGTCCGCGGAATCGCCTCACTCGGCTTGGGAGTCGAGGTGTGGCTCAGCCGGGAGGAGGGGGACTCCGAGCCGGATCGAAAGGCGCTCGAAGGAATTCGGGTCGCCGCACGGGCGGCGCCGTTCGTCTCCGTCCATTCTCGCTTTGCGCTCTGGGTCTGGGATCCGGCTGGCCTTCGCCGCGAGATCGCGCTCTCTCGGGCGATCGGCGCGCGCACTCTGGTCCTGCACCGCGGGAGCCTCGGCCTCGCCGAGCCGAACTCGGGAGCGGACTTCGCGGAGATCCGCCGCCTCGCCCGCGACGCTCGAGAGGCCGGGATCCGGCTCGCCCTCGAGAACGGCCGGGACGACGCCTGGGCGCTCGATCGGGCCCTCGAGGAGATCGGGGACGATCCCGAGGAGACGAACCTTGGGATCTGTGTTGACGTGGGACACGTCCATCTCTCTCCGTCTGTTCCGAGTGACAGGCCGATTCGCTGGTACCTCGAGCGCTACGCCGGGCAACTCGTCCACCTTCACCTGCACGATAACGTAGGCCTCGAGGACGAGCACCGCCTCCCGGGTGAGGGAACGGCCGACTGGCGAGACACGCTTGCCACTCTAGACGAGATCGGCTTCGCCGGCACAGCTACGCTCGAACTCCTTCCCGAGGGCGACCTCCTGGAGGCCTTGTCTCGCGCTCGGGCCTTCCTCGAGCGCCTGGGCCGACCGGGCTAGCACAGGTCACACGTTCATCCCTTCTCCACGCCATCCTCACGCGCGGCTCACACCCGCCGCGTAGCATCTCGGACGGGCATTCCGCGTAAAGGAGAAACGCATGGCGCGAATGGCTGTGATTGATCGAGGTCGGATCCTCCCGTGGGTCGTCTTTTCGCTTGGCCTCCTGCTCGCTCTCTCAGGACGGATGGCCTGGGCCGAGACAACGACGACGCAGGAGGTCGAGATTCGCGAGTACGAGGGCGAGAAGCTTGGCTCCGCGAGAGACTTCCGCGAGAACTCGATCCAGGGGACCCAGAGGATCGAGCCGGAGGCCTACCGGCTGGTTGTCGACGGTCTGGTCGCGAACCCCGCGGTGTTCACCTACGCCGAGCTTGCGGCCCAGACGCACACCGCGAAGGTGGCCACCCTCCACTGCGTCGAGGGCTGGTCGGTGAAGATCCTGTGGGAAGGGATTTCACTCTCCGCTTTGTTCGACGAGGTTCAGCCGAGCCTCGAGGCGACGACCGTCATCTTCCACGCCCAGGACGGCTACACCACGTCCCTGCCCCTCGACTTCGTCGTCAGCCGCAATCTGATCCTCGCCGATCGCATGGACGGCCTCACCCTGTCTGCCGAGCGAGGGTTCCCGTTCCAGCTCGTCGCCGAGGACAAGTGGGGCTACAAGTGGATCAAGTGGGTCACGCGCGTCGAGCTCTCGAGCGACTCAAGCTACCACGGCTACTGGGAGAGCCGCGGCTACTCGAACGTGGGCGACCTCTCGAAGTCGAGGTTCGGTCCCTAGCCCGGAGCAGCGCTTTCTCACGCGGCGGCTCACAAGCCGAACTCGATGACCGTCACCCCGCGCTCGCGGAGCGTTTCGATTCCGCGTCTTCCCTCGGCACTTCCCGAAAGGACGAGCTGCGTATCGACGAGCGTCACGCGATCGCCCGTCCCAAGACCTGGGTTCTCGACTAGGGCTCGGATGTCTGCGATCGGGTCTCCCGAAAGATCGAGGTCTTCGAGCAGGGTGAGTTTCGCGAGCGGCTCCACGTCGTAGATGTTGTTCCAGGCGAGGCC
>JAPLGE010000157.1 GCA_026390315.1 Candidatus Bipolaricaulota bacterium | reverse complement strand
TCGCGCGCCTTCTTCCAGGGCCTCGACATCGCGACCGACAAAGTCCCCCCTTTGGCCCGGCGAGGGGTCCCGCACCACCTGATCGACCAGGTCGAGCCGACCGGCCGCTACGACGCCATGGCCTTCCGCCAGGACGCGGATCGACTGATCGGCGAGATCGCGGGGCGCAGCCGTGTGCCGATCGTGTGCGGCGGAGGAACCCTCTACCTGGGCGCGATCTTGCGCGGCCTCTTCGCCGGCCCCGCGGCCGACCTCGCCCTCCGCCGGGACCTCGAACTCCTCTCTCCGGCCGAGCTCCACGCGCGCCTCAAGACGGTCGACCCGCGGGCCGCGGCGCGGATCCACCCGAACGATCGCCTCCGCCTCGTGCGCGCCCTCGAGGTGCACGCGCTCACGGGCCGACCGATCAGCTCCTGGCAGGAGGAGGCCAAGCCGCTTCCCTACCGGTTCATCCCCTTCGGGCTGACGCGGGAGAGAGAGGACCACAAGGCCGCGATCGCCGCCCGGGTCGAGACGATGCTCGCGCGCGGCCTCCTCGCCGAGGTGGAAGGGCTGCGCCAAAGAGGGTTTGACCGGACGGCTCAGGCCTTTCGGACGGTCGGGGTGCGTGAGGCGTTCGACTTCCTCGACGGGGAGATCTCGGAGAAGGAGCTCGAGGAGTCGATCGTGCGGAATACGTGGTCGCTCGCCCGCCGCCAGATGGCCTGGTTCCGCGCCGACAGGAACGTCGCCTGGATCGACGTCACCGGCCGCTCGCCGAACGACGTGGCGCATGAGATCGCGACGCGGTTCGCTCAGGAGAGAGGGCGAGAGCGCGAGGAGACGCATGCCGGATAGCCAGCACGAGACGCTCGTCCTGACGAGCCAGGCCCAGCGCGAGGCCGATCGCCTCGCCGAGGCGGCCGGAGCCTCCTCTGAGGTCCTGATGGAGAGCGCCGGGAGAAGCGCCGCCAAGGTGATCCTCGAGCGGGCCGACTTCAAGAGGCCGCTCGTCGTCGCCGGCCGCGGGGGAAACGGTGGCGACGCGCTCGTCGTGGCGAGGCACCTCTTCGAGAGCGGGGCGGACGTGACCGTCCTGGCTCTGTGCCGTCCCGAAGACCTCTCGCCGACGACGGCCTTGATGGCGCGCCGCTTGGAGGAGGTCGCCCCGGGCCGGCTCCGCTTCCTCGCCAAGGACCTTGGGCCTCTCGAAGAGCGCCTCGCCGAGTGCGACGGGGTGATCGACGGCCTTTTCGGAAGCGGCCTCGACCGGCCGCTCGCCGGTCGCGAAGCCGAGGCCATTCAACTTATCAACAGGGCCGGGCGCGAGACGGTCTCGCTTGACCTTCCCTCGGGCCTTCCCTCCGACCAGGGAGCCCCCCTGGGAGAGGCGGTCGAGGCCGACCTCACGATCGCCATGGAGTTCCTCAAGCCCGCGCACCTTTTCTTCCCGGCCCGCTCCTTCTGCGGCGAGATCGAGGTGGCGAGGGTCGCCTACCCGGCGGAGGTCCTCGAGCACCTCGTTCCGCTTGCCCGCGTCTTGACCCAGGCCGGCGCCGCGGCGCTCCTTCCCGGCCGTCGGCCGGACGGCTACAAGGGAACCTTCGGCCACGTCCTCGTCGTCGCCGGCTCGCGGGGGATGAGCGGCGCCGCGATCCTCTGCGCGCGGGGGGCGCTCCGCGTCGGAGCCGGGCTCGTCACGATCGCTTGCCCGGCCTCGATCCAGCCGATCGTCGCGACCGCGCTCCCCGAGGCGCTCACTGTTGGCCTCCCCGAAGAGGATGGCCACGTCGGCCCGGACGCGGCGGCCGCCCTCGAGCCGACCCTCGACGCGGCGAGTGTCCTCGCGATCGGGCCCGGCCTGGGAAGGTCGCAGGCCGCCTCCGAGCTCGTCGGGGCACTCCTTGAGCGATCGAACGTCCCGCTCGTCCTAGACGCCGACGCCCTGTTCGCCCTCGCCTCGCATCGGGACTGCCTCACTCGCGTCGCCGGCCGCGCCGTCCTCACCCCCCATCCCGGGGAGATGGCCCGGCTCGTCGATCGATCGATTGATGAGATCGACGCCGACCGGATCGAGACAGCGCGCCGCTTCGCCCAAGAACACGGGGTCGTCCTCCTCCTCAAGGGGAGGCCGACCGCGATCGGTTGGCCGGACGGCGAGGTCTTCCTGAACGAGACGGGGAACACCGGACTCGCCAAGGGCGGAAGCGGCGACGTGCTCACCGGCCTCATCGCCGGACTCCTCGCGAACGGCGCCTCGCCGGCCGACGCCGCAGCCCTCGGCGCCTACGTCCACGGCGCCACAGCGGACCTTCTCGCGCGCGAGATCCCGGAGCGCTCGATGCTGCCGAGCGACCTCGTCGAGGCCCTGCCGCTCGCTCTCGCCGAGATCGAGCGATGAGGCTCGTCGACACCCACGCCCACCTCGACGACCGCCGCTACGACCCCGACCGCGACGCGGTCATCGCACG
>JAPLGE010000062.1 GCA_026390315.1 Candidatus Bipolaricaulota bacterium | reverse complement strand
GGCGGGCGGATGCCCCGCCTTCGCCAGTCGTGGAACGAGCTCACCGACCGGCGCGGCGTCCAGCCGACGATCGCCTACGCCGTGAGCCTCCTCCTCCTCCTCGCCCTGTGGGAGATTGCGAGCCTCGTCGTGCGCGCCGTCTACGGGAGCCCGTTCCTCCCCGCTCCGTCCGTCGTCTTCCGCGCGATGATCCTCAACGCGCCTGGCCTGGGGTGGGACTTCCTCCTGACCGGGTGGCGCCTCGTCCTCTCGATGCTGATCGCCCTCGCCATCGGTGTTCCCGTCGGCCTCATGATCGGGCACGAGCGCGTCCTCGACCGCTACCTCTCCCCGATGATCTACATCATCTACCCGATCCCGCAGGTCGCTCTCATCCTCTTCCTCTTCCTCCTCTTCGGGACCGGGAACGCGACCAAGGTCGCCCTCGTCACCCTCGTCCTCTTCTTCCAGGTCGTCGTCACGGCGCGAGGCGCGGCGAAGAACCTGCCGCAGGAGCACCTGACGAGCGTCCGCGCCACCGGCGCGACCCGCTGGCAGGTTTACCGGCACGTCGTCCTTCCGGCGAGCCTCCCCGACATCCTGACCAGTGCCCGCGTGGGGATCGGCCTTGGGATGGCCCTCCTCTACATCGCCGAGACCCAGTCCGAGCGCGGAGGCGGTTTGGGCTTGTTCATCTCACGCAAGATCGTCTTCGCCCGCGAGACCGCCTTCGCCGGGATCGTGGCGATGGCGATCCTCGGCCTCCTCCTGTACCTCGCGATCGACTTCGCGGAGCACGTCCTGTGCCGGTGGAAGTACACCGGAGGCCGCTCGCGTTGATCGCACAAGCCCTTTCGAGCTAGGATCTCCCCGATGGAGATTCGCACGATCTACGTGGTCGCCAACACGACGAAGGACGGCGCGGAAAGAGCTTTGGCCGTTCTCAAGGCGTGGTGTGGCCTGAAGGGCATCAAGGTCGTCCCCGTGGAGGGGAAGCCCCCGCGAAACCTGGAGGGAGAGAAGGGGCTCGTGGTCGCGCTGGGCGGAGACGGGACCGTGCTCCGCGCCGCGGCGGCCTTCGCCGACTCGGCCCTGCCCATCCTGGGGGCAAACCTGGGCAGCCTCGGCTTTCTGACCGAGGTCGCCGCGCCGTCGCTTTCCGCCGCGCTCGAGGCGGTCCTCCGGGGCGAATCAACGATCGAAGAGCGGGCCCGCCTCTCCTTCGCGAGCTCCACGGGGAAGCGCGGCAGCGTTCTCAACGATCTCGTCGTCGGCCGCTCTGCCTCGGCCCGCTTCTGCGAGCTCGAGCTCCTCTGGAGCGACGGCCGAGTCGGGACCTACCCCGGAGACGGGCTCATTCTCTCCACGGCGACCGGGTCAACCGCATACAACCTCTCTGCCGGCGGGCCGGTGATCGTTCCGTCGGCGGCTTGCGTCGTCGCAACCCCCCTCGCCTCGCACGAGCTCGGGCTGCGTCCGGTCGTCTTCCCAAGCGGGGAGGCCCTGCGCGTGCGCGTCCGGACACGAGCCAATCTCACGGCCGACGGCGACGACGTCGGCGATCTCCCTGAGGGAGGCGAGGTGACCGCAGAGCTCGCCGCGCGTCCGACGCGCCTCGTCCACCTGCGCGACGCGCCGCCTTTCTTCCAAGTCCTGGCCGAGAAACTCAACTGGGCCAACGGCCGGCGCCCACGGGCGGCTCCCTAGACCGGGGAGAACCCTCAGGAGCCCTCTGGCGAGGCAAGGAGGGCCCAGATCGTTCCTCGCCTCAAGACCTCTTGTCCCGCCGGTCCCCTTGCGGGTGTCCGCGACGCGTCCCCCGCACCTCCCCTGACTTGCCCCCCTCCGAGCCCGCGATCTCCCTTGCTCTGGGCTCTTGGGCGGGGTAAGCTTTCGGCGCGTCTTTCGCGCGGGGGTGAGAGCGATGGTCGAGAAGGGAACGTTCCGCGTCAAGAGTGGCCTCGCCGAGATGCTCAAGGGCGGGGTGATCATGGACGTCACCACCGCCGACCAGGCGAGAATCGCCGAGAAGGCCGGCTCCGTCGCGGTGATGGCCCTGGAACGGGTTCCGGCGGACATTCGCGCGCACGGCGGGGTCGCCCGCATGGCCGATCCAGCACGGGTGAAGGAGATCATGAAGGCAGTCTCCATCCCCGTGATGGCCAAGGCGCGGATCGGCCACTTCGTGGAGGCGCAGATCCTCCAAGCTCTCGAGGTCGACTACGTCGACGAGTCCGAGGTCCTCACCCCGGCCGACCCACGTTTTCACATCGACAAGTGGGCGTTCACGGTCCCCTTCGTGTGCGGGGCGCGCGACCTCGGGGAGGCGTGCCGTCGGATCGCCGAAGGGGCCGCGATGATCCGCACGAAGGGCGAACCGGGGACCGGAAACGTCATCGAGGCGGTGAAGCACATGCGCCTCATGAACGAGCAGATCCGAGCCGTGCTCGCCGCTCCTGCGGAGGAGCTCGTACGACTGGGCAAGGAGATGGGCGCCCCGCACGACGTGCTTCTCGCCATCCGCGAGACAGGGAGGCTGCCGGTCGTCAACTTCGCCGCCGGCGGGATCGCTACGCCGGCCGACGCCGCATTGATGATGCAGCTCGGCTGTGACGGGATCTTCGTCGGGAGCGGGATCTTCAAGTCAGGCGACCCCGAGCGCCGCGCCCGGGCGATCGTGCAGGCGACGACCCACTACAACGACCCCAAGGTCCTGGCGGAGGTCTCCGCCGCGCTCGGCGAGCCGATGGTCGGGATCGCGATCGAGGAGATCCCGCCTCACGAGATGATGCAGGTCCGCTAGATGGAGATCGGTGTCCTCGGCCTGCAGGGCGCGGTGCGCGAGCATCTGAAGAGCCTCTCGTTGCTCGGGGTCGATGCGGTCGCGGTGAAGAAGGCCGCAGACCTTTCCCCGATTTCCGGGCTGGTCTTCCCCGGGGGAGAGTCGACGGCGATCGCGTTGCTTTGCTCGGGCGGGATGCTCGACGAGCTCCGCCGCCGCGCCCGCGCCGGGTTCCCCTTCTTCGGGACCTGCGCCGGGATGATCCTCCTGGCCAAGGAGATCGAGGGACACGACGAGGCCTACATCCCAGCGATCGACATCGCCGTTGCGCGCAACGCCTCGGGACGGCAGGTGGAGAGCTTCGAGACCTCGCTCGACGTGGAGGGGATCGGAAACGACGTCCCGGCGGTCTTCATCCGCGCGCCGTACATCCGGCGCGTGGGAAAGGGGGTCACGGTCCTCGCGCGCCACGCGGGGATTCCAGTCGCGGCTCGCCAAGGGAACGTCCTCGTGACCAGTTTCCACCCGGAGTTGACCGACGACCTGAGGGTTCACCGTCACTTCGTGTCCATGGTCGAAGCGAGTAGCAGGAAGGAGGTTTCGGCGTGAGAAAGGTAGCCATCAACGGATTCGGACGGATCGGGCGGTCCTTCTTCCGGCTGGCGTTCGGAAGCGAGGACTTCGAGGTCGTGGCCGTGAATGACGTGCGCCTCACTCCCAAGGAGGCGGCCTACCTCCTCGCCCACGACTCGGTCTACCGCCGCTACGAGCGGGCGGTCGCCGCCAAGGAGGGAGGGCTCGAGGTCGATGGGATGTTCATCCCTCTCCTCGCGGAGCGCGAGCCGGAGAAGCTCCCCTGGGCGGACAAGCGAGTCGACGTCGTCGTGGAGTCCACGGGCGCCTTCCGCGCCCACGACGGGGCGAAGGGAGCCTCCCGCCACCTCCAGGGCGGCGCGAAGCGGGTGCTCATCTCCGCGGAGCCGAAGGGAGAGGGCGGAGAGAAGATCCCGCAGATCGTCTTCGGCGTGAACCACAAGGCCTACGACCCCAAGACGCACAAGGTCGTGTCCGCAGCGACCTGCACCACCAACTCGCTCGCCCCGGTGGCCCACGTCCTGGAGAAGGAGTTTGGGATCGTCCACGCTTTCCTCACCACCGTGCACGCCTACACGGCCGACCAGCAGCTCGTCGATGGAGCGGGGAGCTCCCTCTCGCGCAGCCGTGCCGCGGCGATCAACATCGTCCCCACCTCGACCGGCGCGGCGACGGCCACGGCGAAGGTCATCCCGTCACTGGCGGGGAAGATGGACGGGGTGGCGTTCCGCGTCCCGGTCCCGTCCGGGTCGGTGAGCGACTTCGTGTGCGAGATGAAGAGGGACGTCACCGTCGAAGAGGTGAACGCGACGTTCCGCCGCTACGCGGAGAAGGACCTCGCGGGGATCCTCGGCGTGAGCGACGATCCGATGGTTTCGAGCGATATCCTCGGGGACTCCCGCGCGAGCGTCGTCGACCTCGGGTTGACTCGCCTGGTGGACCGCCGGCTCCTCAAGGTGGTGACGTTCTACGACAACGAATGGGGGTACACGAACCAGCTCGCGCGGGTGGCGCGGCTCCTCTGATCGTCGGCCGGGGCGCTCGATCGCGGAGAGCCTCCTTGCGCTCGTCTTTCCCCATCGGTGCCTCGTCTGCGACGCGCCCAGCCCGGGGCTCCATCCCCTCTGCCCGCGGTGCGAGACGGGCCTTCCCCCCTGCGAAGGGCCGCGCTGCACGCAGTGCGAGGAGCCGCTCGCAGACTGGGGTCTCGATCTCTGCCGGGCGTGCGGCACCCGCGACCGGAGCTTCGACCTCGCGCGCTCGCTGGGGCCGTACAAGAGCGGCTGGGGGAACCTCGTCCGCGCGCTTAAGTTCGAGAAAGAACGCGCGGTCGCTCGATTCCTCTCGGAGCGGATGGCCGCCTACGTGAGCCGGGAGGGGACGTTCGGAACGATCGACGCGATCACCTACGTGCCGATGACGCGGGCCGACCGCCGCCGGCGGGGCTTCAACCAAGCGCGTCTCCTCGCCGAGGGGATCGGACGAAGGCTCGGAGTGCCCGTCGATTCGGTCCTCGCCAAGGCGCGCGAGACGCCGCCCCAGGCCGGCCTCCCCGCGGTCGACCGGCGAGCGAACTTGCGGGGGGCCTTTCGTCTGGTAAGATCCGGACAGGGGAGGATCCTGCTTGTGGACGACATCTATACCACTGGCTCGACCGTGGCCGAGTGCGCCCACGCCCTCAAGGCAGGCGGGTACAAGGAAGTCTTCGCACTGACGGTGGCGCGCGCCTAAGGAGGGAACCCTGCAGGTCGAATCGGTCTCTCTGGGAGAGCTCTCTACCAACTGCTACCTCGTGACGATGGACGGCCGGACCGTGCTCGTCGACCCCGCCGAGCCCTCGGACAAGCTCTTCTCGTTCCTCAAGGACCGCCGGGTGGACGTCGTCGTGAACACGCACGGCCACTTCGATCACGTGGGCGGGGACTGGGCCCTCAAGGAGAAGGGGGCCTCGCTCCTCATCCATCGCGGGGACCTTCCCCTGCTCGACCACGTCTACCCCGACCACCCGGCCGTCGATCGGTACGTCGAGGACGGGGACGAGGTCGTTCCAGGCCTCTGCGTCCTCCACGTCCCGGGACACTCTCCTGGGAGCGTCGCCCTGCTCGGCGACGGCGTTCTCTTCACTGGGGATCTCCTGTTCGCCGGATCGATCGGAAGGACCGACTTCCCCGGCGGGTCGCCGGAGGCGATGGAGGCTTCCCTGCGACGGATCGTCGATCTTCCCGGCGACTATCGGGTCTACCCGGGCCACGGGCCGCGAACGACCCTGGAACGGGAGAGGAAGCGAAACGAGTTCCTTCTCGAGCCGAGGTGCGAATGAGGGAAGGCCGGACGGACGTCCAGGCGGTCAAGGAGCGGATCGACGTCGCCGCCGTCATGTCGCGGTATCTCTCGCTCGTGAAGTCCGGGCAGACCCTCAAAGGCCGCTGCCCGTTCCACAAAGACGACACCCCCTCGTTCGTGGTGAGTCCCGAGAAGGGATTGTGGCACTGCTTCGGCTGCGGGGAGGGCGGAGACCTCTTCGCTTTCCTCATGAAGATCGAGCGCATCTCGTTCCCCGAGGCCCTGGAGAAGCTGGCCGCCGAGGCGGGCGTCGTCCTGAAGCGACGTGGGGACGGCGAGCGGGACGAGCTCTTCGCGATCACGGCTCAGGTTGCGGCTCTCTTCTCCGAGAACCTCCACCGCTCCGCCGAGGGAGAGAAGGCGCGCCAGTACCTGCTCGGCCGCGGCTTCGCCGCCGAGGCGTGGGAGCGTTTCGGCCTTGGGTACGCGCTTCCCGGGTGGGACCACGTGAAAGGAGCGTTCGCCAAGCGCTACGGAACGAAGGTCCTCACCGACCTCGGGCTCCTCGTGGAGAGCAAGGGGACCTTCTACGACCGCTTCCGCGACCGGGTGATCTTCCCGATCGTCGACCTCACCGGACGGCCGGTCGCCTTCGGCGGGCGGGCGTTCGACGGCGAGCCCAAGTACCTGAACTCACCCAAGACGCCGCTCTTCGACAAGGGGCGAACCTTGTACGGCCTCTCCTGGGCGAGAGAGGCGATCTCCGCCGGCCGCTCCGCGGTCCTCGTTGAGGGGTACACCGACGTCCTCTCCCTGCACCTTGCCGGAATCCCTCACGCCGTCGGCAGCATGGGAACCTCCCTCACTCAAGGCCAGGCCGACCTTCTGGCGCGATTCGCCGACGAGGCCGTGATCGCCTACGACCGCGACGCCGCCGGTGGAGCAGGCGCCTTGCGCGGAATGACCATCCTGCGGAATAGCGGCCTCTCCGTCCGCGTCGCTCGCCTGCCCGAGGGCGACGACCCGGACAGCCTCGTCCGCCGCGAGGGCCCCGCGAGGGTGAACGAGCTCGTCGCGGCGGCGGCCCCGTTCCACCTCTTCTACCTCGACTCGCTCAAGGACCGTCACGACCTGCACACGCACGCCGGGAAGGAAGGAACGCTCGAAGAGGCGAGGCCCTTCTATCAGGGGGTCGCAAGCCTGCCCCTCCGGCAGGAGATCGCTGGCCACCTGGCGGGTCTCGTCAACCTCCCTCTCGAACGGGTGATGGAGGATCTGGCCTCGAGGCCGTCCCGCCAGGCGGGCGCGACCGAGCCCAGCGTGGAGAGGAGGGAGTGGGGCGAGCAGGAGGTCATGCTTGCTCTCATGCTCCGGGGAAGGGCCGACGGGAAGAAGGTCTTCTCTCTCGTCTCCCCCGAGGCATTCTCGGAGGCGTATCGCCCGATCGCCGAGGCGATGGCTAGGGCCGCCGATCCGGCCGATCTCGCCGCGCTGATGGTCGACCTCGACGAGGAGTCGGCGCGACTCGCGAGCTACCTCACCCTGGCCCCGGTCGAGTTCAGCGACGCGGAGAAGGCCCTGGACGACGCACTCGCAAAGCTCGTCACCCTGCCGGCGATCGAACGGCGCCTGGCAGACGTGCGCGAGGAGATGAAGCGGACCGAGGCGTCCGGAGACCGGACTCGGATCGACGAGCTACAGGGAACCTACCGCGCTCTCGTGGTGCAGAAGCTCTCTAGGAGGAAGACCGATGGCAACCGGCAAGAAGAACGCCCGGCCTGATTCCCAGCCGAAGGACCTGCCAGAGGAGGTCCGCCTCGACGACGAGCTCGAACGCGAGCCCGAGCCTCCCCTTCAGCCGGCGGTGCTCGACGAGGAGAGCCCGAACTTCGACCAGGACGCCGACCCGGAGCTTCTCGCGGAGTCGGAGACCGAGGCGCTGAGCGTCGCCGAGGAACTCCTCGCCGAAGAGGAAGAGACCGCCGAAGAGACGGAGGCCGGGGAGGAGGCCGGCGAGACGGACAACCGCGACCAAGGGCCGCGGCGGGACGATCCGGTGAAGACCTACCTGCGGGAAATCGGCAAGGTCCCTCTCTTGACGAAGGAGGAGGAGGTCGAGCTGGCCAAGGGGATGGAGACCGGAATCCACTCCGCGGCGCTCCTAGAGCACGCCCGCCTTTCGGAGGAGCACGGGATCGCGGTCCTTTCTCCCGAGGAGCGGCGCGACCTCGAGGCCGCGGTCGAGAAGGGGCGGAAGGCCCGGGAGCGCCTGACGGTCTCGAATCTGCGCCTTGTCGTCTCCATCGCCAAGCGCTACATGAACCGCGGCCTCTCCTTCCTCGACCTGATCCAGGAGGGGAACATGGGGCTGATGAAGGCGGTCGAGAAGTTCGACTACACCCGTGGCTACAAGTTCTCGACCTACGCGACCTGGTGGATCCGCCAGGCGGTCACGCGCGCCATCGCCGACCAGTCCCGCACCATCCGTGTCCCGGTGCACATGATCGAGACCGTCCGTGAGCTGAACCGAGTGAAACGGGAGTACATCCAGCAAAACGGTGCCGCCCCGACCCTGGAGGACCTCTCCAAGCTGACCGGCATGTCGATCGACAAGATCAAGAAGGTGGAGAACGTCTCTCAGTACACCGCCTCGCTCGAGCGGCCGATCGGCGAAGAGGACGAGGACACGCTCGGCGACTTCATCGAGGATCCCTCGTCGCCCTCGCCGACCAAGGAGACGTTCCGCATGTTCTTGAAGGAGCAGCTCGGACGCGCCCTCGATCAGCTCGACGAGCGCGAGCGGGAGATCCTCAAGCTCCGCTACGGCCTCGACGACGACCACCCGCGCACCCTGAAGGACGTCTCGCTCAAGTTCAACATCACCCGCGAGCGGGTGCGCCAGATCGAGATCAAGGCGATCGAGAAGTTGAAGCACCCCTCGCGCCGCGCCGAGCTGAGGCGGTTCCGCGAGCTCCTCTTGGGAGAGGACTAGGGCATGCCGTCGCTCGGCCCGCGCGAGGCCCCGCGGTCGTCCCCCGCCCTCGAGACCGCGGACGCACGCGAGACCGTACTCGTCCTCCTCGGGCCAACCGCCGTCGGGAAGAGCCGGGTCGCGATCGAGGTCGCCCGGCGCCTCGACGGAGAGGTGATCTCCGCCGACTCGCGCGCCTTCTTCCAGGGCCTCGACATCGCGACCGACAAAGTCCCCCCTTTGGCCCGGCGAGGGGTCCCGCACCACCTGATCGACCAGGTCGAGCCGACCGGCCGCTACGACGCCATGGCCTTCCGCCAGGACGCGGAT
>JAPLGE010000045.1 GCA_026390315.1 Candidatus Bipolaricaulota bacterium | reverse complement strand
GCGGCGAGGACCCCTTTGTCCCGCGAGGCCAGGGCCACGGCGGCCGCCGAGGAGTCGACGTCCATCCCCGCCGTGACGAGGAAGCGGACGCCGGCCGCGCGGCTTCTCTCAAGGACCCGTTGTCGCTCCTCGGGGGGGTAGTGGTCGAGGTGGACGTGGCAGTCCGTCAGCCGGCCGGGAGCTTCTTCTTGAGACGGGGTCATCGTCTAGGCCGGTCCGTGGCCGGAGAGCTCGCTCTCGAGCGCCGCGTGGCAACGGACGAAGTGCCCTTCGGCCACCTCGACCATGGCGGGGTCGTCCTCCGCGCAGCGGCCGTTCCTGGCGAGGCAACGCGAGTGGAAGCTGCAGCCAGGCGGGATGTTGACAGGGCTCGGGATTTCGCCTTTGGAGATTGCCTTCCGTGGCTTGAGCGCCTCCTCTGCGTCCGATACGACCGGGATCGACGAGAGGAGCATCTTCGTGTACGGGTGAATGGGACGCTCGAAGAACTCGACCGTGGGTGCGATCTCGCACAGCTTCCCGAGATACATGATCGCCACGCGGCTCGAAACGTTCCGCATCAGACTTAGGTCGTGGGTGATGAAAAGGTAGGTCAGGTTCAGTTCTCTTTGCAGGCGGATGAGCAGGTTGATGATCTTTCCCTGGACTGAGACGTCGAGGGCCGACGTCGGCTCGTCGAGCAGCACGAACGACGGGTTCGTGGCAAGGGCCCTCGCCAGAGCGACCATCTGCTTCTCTCCACCGCCGATCGCTTGTGGGTACTTGTACAGGTACTCGTCTGCGGGGAGTTCGACCATGTTCAGGAGTTCCTTCATGCGGGCGAGACGGTCGTGCTGCGTCCCAATGTGGTGGACCTTCAACGGGATGGAGAGGATCTGCTTGATCGTCCGCTTCGGGTTGAGCGACGAGCCGGGATCCTGGAAGACGATCCGCAGGTCTCCCTTCACGTACTTCGGCCTCCGCTTGAACGCCGTGCCGATCTGCTCCTCTTTGAAGCGGATCTCGCCCGAGGTGGGAGGGTACATGCCGACGACGCACTGGGCCGTCGTGGTCTTCCCCGACCCGGACTCCCCCACGAGGCCGAGGGTGTCCCCGGGCGCCACGGAGAAGGTGATGTCGTCGATCGCGCGGACGAGGCCCTGCTTGGTCGGGAAGTGCTTCTTCAGATGCTCCACGCTCAAGATACTCTCTGGCATCGCCATCAACTCCGATAGAGGTAGCAGGCCGCGAAGTGATCCTCATCGACCGCGTAGAACGGCGGGATCGCTTCTTTGCAGACGGGCATGACGTGCTCGCAGCGGGGATGGAACCGGCATCCCGACGGGGGCTCCAGGTAGTTCGGGATCCGTCCCGGGATTCCCTCGCTGATCCCCTCTCCCGTCAGCCGCGGCACGCTCTTCATCAGTCCTTGCGTGTACGGGTGGCGGGGACAAGCGAGGAGCTCCTTCGTTCTCGCCGTCTCGACCATTGACCCGGCGTACATGACGTACAGACGCTGGGTCAGGTCACGGACTACTCCCATCGAGTGCGTGATCATCAGGACCGAAGTGCCCTTCTCATCGACGAGTTCATCGAGCTTCCGCAGGATCTGGTCTTGGATCGTGACGTCGAGGTTGGTCGTGGGCTCGTCGGCCAAGAGGAGCCGCGCCTCGCGCGACAAGGCCTCGGCAATGCACACCCGCTGCCGCATCCCGCCCGAGAGCTGGCTGGGGTAGTTCGTCATGATCCGCTCGGGATCCGGCATGCCAGTCTCTTGGAGCGCGACAATGCAGCGCTTCTCGATGTCGCGCTTCGTCAGCCGTCCTCCGTCCCGCCCGGCCTTGGAGTCCTTCAGGATGTCCCGCAGCTGCGTTCCCACCGTGAACATCGGGTTCAAGGCCTGGAGCGGGTCCTGGAAGATCGCGGTGATCTCCCGCCGCCGCAGGTCGCGAACCGCGTGCGTCGACATCCGCAGCACGTCCTCGCCGCGATAGAGGATCTCGCCGCCCTGCACCTGCGCGGGCGGCATGGGAAGGACCCGCAGGATCGTCTTCACCGTGGTGGTCTTGCCGCAGCCCGTTTCTCCCACAAGCCCCACCCTCTCCCCTTCGTCGACCTCGATCTTGACCCCGTTGAGGACGTGCAGGTACCCCTCGAAGGTTCGGTAACCGACGTGAAGGTCTTTCGCCTCAAGCAGCGCCACGCGTCACACCTCCTCGACGGCGAACACGTCGCGCAGGCCGTCTCCGACCAGGTTGAACGCCAGGATTACGATCACGATCGCGAGTGCCGGGAAGATGGTGCCCCACCACTCCCCGGGCAGGCGTTTCGCGCCGTCGGCGACCATCGTGCCCAGACACGGCGTGGGCGGCTGCGCCCCCAGTCCGATGAAGCTCAAAGACGCTCCAAGGAGGATGACGATTCCCATGTCGAGCGTCATCTTGGTCAGGATCGGCGCGAGGCAGTTGGGCAGCATCTCCCGGAAGAGGATGTGCGCCTCGCTCGCGCCAGAGAGCTCCGCCTCGCGGACGAAGAACTGGCTCCGCAGCGAGGAGGACACGGCGAAGACGAGCCGGCAGTACCACGGCCACCACAGGAGGGCGATGGCGAACATCTCGTTTAAGAGGTTGGGAGTCAGCATGGCCGTGATCGCGAGGGCGAGCACGAGAGGCGGCACGGCGAGGAACACGTCGGTGGTCCGCATGATCACCGCCTCGACCCAGGTTCCGCGGTGATAGCCGGCGATGAGGCCAAGGACCACGCCCGGCGCGACCCCCAGGCCGAGGACGACGATCCCGAGGAGGAGAGAGAAGCGATATCCGAAGACCACGCGAGTGAAGACGTCGCGGCCGATCCGGTCGGTTCCGAAGAAGTGCTCGAAGCTCGGGGGCTTCCCTGCGTTCTGGAAGTCGGTGTACGCACCGGCTTGGGCGGGATAGGGTGTGATATGGGGAGCGAGTGCCGCGGCGAGTCCGATCAGGACCAGCACGACCAATCCCAGCACCGACAAGGGATTGCGCGAGTACTTGTACCAGCCCTTGGCGAGGGTCCTTCTTCTCTGCGCGAGGCTGGCGAGGAAGTCAGCTTTTCTCTCTTGGCGCACGGCTCAACCTCCTCTCCGCTGTATCCGCACCGTGGGATCCAAGAATGTGATGAGGATGTCCACCAGGAGGTTCACCACGGCGAAGGTCAGACCGATGACCAGGACCACAGCGACCATGGCATTGAGGTCCTTGTTCAACATCGTCGTCAGTGCGTAGCGTGCGAAGCCTGGCCACATGAACACAAGCTCCACGAGGAAGGCGTTGGACATGAGAAAGGCGAAGTCCAGGCCCATGACCGTCACGGTGGGGATGATGGACGGCCGCAGGAGGTACTTGAAGACGATGCGGGACGTGCGGATGCCGTGCACCCTGTGCATCGTAATGTAGTCCTTGCCCAGGTTCTCCGCGATGGACGAGCGAGTGATCCGTCCCTCCTGGGCGATGTGGATCACGGCCAGACTGAACGCCGGGAGGACCAGGTGGGTCAACGCGACGAGGGCGGTACTGAACTGCCCTGCCAGGAGGCTGTCGAGCACCATGAACCCGGTCACTGTGGGAGGCGCGGTCATCATGATCGGGATCCGGCCGACGCTTGGGGCGAGGTGAAGGACCTGGCTGAAGAAGAACATGAGGAGGATCGCGATCACGAAAGATGGGGTGGCGATTCCGAGGTACGACACAAGGCGAGACACCCCATCGAACCAGGAGTTGCGGAAGTAGCCTGCGAGAATTCCCATCGCCTGCCCGAGGACTACCGAGATCAACGTGGCGAACAGGATCAACTCCAACGTAGCCGGAATGTACTGCACCAGATCGGTCACGACCGGCCGCTTGGTGTATGCGGACCTCCCGAGGTCGCCGTGCAGTAGGCCCCTGAGCCAGTAGTAGTACTGCACCGGGAATGACTTGTCCAGATGCATCTCGACCCGCACCGCCTGCAGTTGGTCTTGTGTGGCCAGGTATCCCATCATCGCACGGGCGGGGTCGCCCGGCACGACCCGGGCGATGAAGAAGATCAGGATGGAGAGCCCGAAGAGGACGAAGACCGACTGCACGAGCCTCAGGCCGATGTACTTGAGCATGGTGTCCTTGACCGCTCCTTCGAGGACGCGGGAGGGCGAGAGCAAGGCCCTCGCCCTCCCGCCGGTTTCGAAAACCCTATTGACCCGTGATCTGTGCCTTCAGCGTCAGGTTAATCCGCCAGTTGTGCATGTTCTCGCTCGGGCCGACCATGGGGATCGACTCCTTCGGGCCGGCGATGTAGCTCTGGTGCGCAAAGAGCGTCGGCTTCTGATACGGATAGAGTGCCAGGGCGTGAGCGGCGATCAGCGGCTGTAGCTGTGTGTAGATCGCAAGCCGCTTCACCGGGTCCGCCTCCGCCCGCGTCGCGTTGAGCAGGGTCTCGATCTGTGGGTCGTCGAAGTACCAGTGCGACTCGAAGATCCAGCCCAGGCCTTTCTTCGCGAACATGCTGAACAGGTAGTAGTCGTGCGTGGGGAAAGCCTGCGGGGCGAAGAGCCAGCACGTCATGTTCGGCGTCGTTTCGGCCGAGTTGCACTCAGCGCCGAACTGGGCCCACGGAGGGCCGGCCACCTCGACCTTCACGCCGAGCTTTGCCATGTCAGCCTGGAGCTGCAGGCCGACGTCTTCCTCGAAGTCCAGGCCGCCGCAGAAGTGGTAGACGACCTTGACGTCCTTGAGGTTCTTCGCGTACTTGGAGAGGGCGAGCTCCTGCTGTGCCTTCACCAGGTTCTGGACGGGCGGCTGCGGCTCGATCGGGACGTAGCCTGCCATGTTCGGCGTAATGATTCCCGTCGGTCCGTTGCCGAAAGCCTGCCAGGGTCCCACCACGCTCGCGTAGTCGAACGCGTAGAGGATGGCCTTCCGGAAGTGCTCATCGTCCGTCGGCACGGCCTTCGTGTTCATATACACGGTGACGTTCTGAGCCCAGCAACTGGTCAAGTCCAGGGTCTTGTTGGCTTGAATCTCCCGCAGCTGCGGCAGCGTCCAGCCGCCGTTGATCTCAAGATCCATCTGACGGCCCTTGAGGATCGTCATCAGGCTCGTGTAGTCGGCCTCCATGATGAACACGACCCGGTCAATGGGCACCTCGTCCGGACCCCAGCCCTCGTTCGACCAGCCCTCGAAGTAGTCGACGAAGCGGGCTGTATCCAAGCGCGTGCCCGGGACGTTGAGCGTCATCATGTAGGGGCCGGTCCCAGCGTCGTGTGTAGCCAGCCAGTCCTCGCCGTAGTCTCCGAAGTCTCCGTACTTATCGGACGTCTTGATATTCGCCAGCACCAGCGCCTTCTCCACTGGGAAGAACAAGGCGAGAGTCTCAGGGAAGAGCGCGCTCGGCTTGTCCAAGACGAAGTCGACCGTGTACTTGTCGATCACGGTCGCCGTCACCTTGCCGAGCGGCCCCGAGTTGCCACTCTTCATTGCGATAAACCGGGTCATGGAGAAGGCCACGTCGTCGGCCGTCATCTCGTAGCCAGAGTGGAACTTGACTCCCTGCCGGAGCACAAACCGCCAATGGGTGAGGTCTCCCCCCACCGCCTGCCAGCTCGTGGCGAGGTGGGGCCGGACTGATCCCTCCGGAGTGGGGTAAACCAGTGGACTATACAGGTTGTACATCGCTTCCGTGTCGTACCAGTCTGAGGCCGTGGCCGGGTCAGTCGTGATGGTCGGCTGTCCGTTGACCACCACCACGTTCTCCACAGCGCCCAGGCTGACGTGGCACCAGAAACCGATCGCGAGCGCAAACGCCGCCACCATCACACACAGGAACCTTGCGGTTCTCACTTCTCATCACCTCATGTCGTGTCCCTTTGATCTAACGCGTCACACCCTCGCACTCCGCCCGCCTCCCACCTCCCTTCTCCCCTCCTTGGTCCGTGGAGAGACGATGATCTTGAGGTGGGCGCCGGGGAGTGGGCGCGCCACCGGTCTCCTATTGAACCACTCTTTGCTCGTGCGTCGATCGAGTCATCGGCCGCGCCCCTGTATCGGTCACCACGACGACATCCTCAATGCGGATCCCCCAGTCGCGCCGCAGGTAGATCCCCGGTTCGACCGAGAACGTCATGCCCTCCCGGAGCTTGAGATGGTTGCCCTTCACGATGTAGGGAGGCTCGTGCACGTCAAGGCCGATTCCGTGACCGGTCCGGTGAACGAACCGCTCGCCGTAGCCGGCCTGCGAGATAACGGCGCGAGCGGCCCGATCGACGGCTTCCGCTTCCACACCCGGCTTGACCTTCCGTACGGCCTCTTCCTGAGCTTCCTGCACGATCGCATGAACCTGCCGGATCTCATCAGAAGCCGTTTGGCAGACGACCGTGCGGGAGACGTCCGAGCAGTAGCCACGGACGCGGCAGCCGTAGTCGAGGATCACGACGTCGCCTGGCGCGATCGTTCGGCGGCCGGCGCGGTGATGCGGGAGCGCGCTGTTGGGGCCAGATGCGATGAGGGTCTCGAAGGCGACGGCGTCCGCGCCGTGCGCCAGCATCGAGTCCTGGAGGACCCGGGCCAGCTCAAGTTCGCTCGTCCCCGAGACCTTGTGGGTGAGGATCTCCTCGAAGGCCTGATCCGCGATCGCGCCCGCCTCCTCCATGGCGCGGACCTCCGAGGCGCTCTTCTCCATACGGAGCGGGACAAGGATCCTCGAGGCCCCGGAGAACGTGGCCTTCGGTAGCACCGTCTGGAGCTCGAGGAGGAAGGTCGCCCACATCGAGTCGTCCACGGCGACGTCTCCCTTCCCGACCCCGAGGGAGGCGATGGTTTGGCCGAGGAGCGTCCGCGGATCGTCCTCGTCCTTCCAGACGCGGAGGTTCCCGATCCGCGACGCCCGCCGCACCTGGTCTTCGTACAGCTCCGGGACGAGGAACACGGGGTCCCCCTCGCGAGGGACGAGGAGAAGGAGCAATCGCTCGCCCGGTTCGTCGGAGAAGCCGGTGAGGTACTTCAGGTTGGAGCCCAGGGAGAGGACCATCAAGTTGACGTCCGTCGTGCGCATTTGCGCCTGAGCCCTAGCGATCCGATCCTGAAGGGCTTCTTCCACTTCGCCTCCCTGCACGCTACAGGCCTCCTCCGGCCGAACTTACCGTCACCTTCTCGATTCCTCTCTGCCAGATTCGCACGCCGATCTCCTCGATCGCCTTCCACTGCGAGGAGGGAACGCGGGCGAAGACGTTCACCGGTAAGCGGCCGCGGTGGTCGCGCGAGACCTCGGCGCCGTAGTAGACCGCGATCGCCTCGGCCGCACGAGCGGGGTCAAGTTCCCACTCCTTCCAGTAGATGACATCCCCCGTGCTCATCTGGGTCGTCTGGCTCTCGCGCGGCACGGCGACGGGGCTCTTCACCGGGAAGTTGATCTCCCGTCCCGACCAGCGGGAGTGATACACGGTTGTCTCGAATGGCAGGAGCTTGAGGAAGGCCTCGACCGTGCGCGGGGCGAGCTCAGGGACAAGATCGGCGAGGAGCTCTCCCCCTCTCTCGAACCTAAGAACGATGCGCTTTCCCACGGGCCGGCTCCTTCTTCTCTCCCTTCTTCAGGGTCTCGCGGAGCTTCTTGGTCGCGGCGAGGTCGACCGCGCCCTTCTCGATCACGACGCCGTAGTCCTCCTTTGCCTTCTCGCAAGAGACGTACTCGTTCAGGACGTCCTCCAGCACCTTGTCCGGGTCCCTCTCGAGCGGCGATCCGTATCCGCCGCCTCCGCCGCCGCGGAAGCTC
>JAPLGE010000191.1 GCA_026390315.1 Candidatus Bipolaricaulota bacterium | reverse complement strand
CCGACAACGGGCTGGCGCGGGGAGCTAGGCGAGGACGGAAAACTCCACTCCCGAGCCACGGCCCGGTCAGCCTCTCCCAGTTCGTCATGAAGGCGACGGGAAAAGTCCACGAGCGGACGCTCGTTCTCTTCCTGATGGGCGTCGAGGCCGTGTTCGGGGCGACCGCAATCTTGCTGTACGTAGTTCCGAGGTAGTTGCCTGTTCGCCGCTCGTGACAGGTAGTTTGCGGCTGGTGGTTAGTGATTAGTTCGTGGTGGTTAGTGGTTGGTGAGGGCGGCGCGAGGCGCCCCGGATCTCACCTTTGAGCGGACGGCAGCGGAACTGCTCTGGCGCCTTGGCCGGGTCTGTACATAGCCGCGGCACTCCGGAATCTACCTCCCCCGTCGAAGGATGAAAGGCGCAGGGGTACAGCGGGAATTAGGGGACGCGAAGATTGTGACATCCTACGGGTGGGTACGGCGAGGCTACAGTGGACCTTGCAGAAGGAGAGGACCGCGCTTCATCACGAGCCCCTTGACGTTGTGGCGACATTGTGACATGATGTTGCTACTTCGTGTAGGAGGTGAACCCAATGCTCACAGTGGGCGTCCGCGAACTCCGAAACAAACTCTCCCAGTACCTGAAGCAAGTCAGAGAAGGAGAGCGGATCGAAGTCACCGACCGCGGGGAAGTGATCGCACTCCTGGTCCCCGCGCCGAACGGGAACGAGACTAGGAAAGCTTTGCTCAAGCTGGTCGAGGAAGGAGTCGTGACCTGGTCGGGAGGCAAGCCGCGCGGGGCAAACCCTCTGGTCGAGATCAAGGGCCGGCCCCTGTCGGAGACCGTGCTGGAAGACCGGAGATGATTGCCTACGTCGACACGAGCGCTCTCGTCAAGCTCTATGTCAGCGAGGTCGGCTCCCCGGAAGCACGAGAGGAAGTGGACCGGGCGGATTCTCTCGCGACATCACTAGTCACGTACGTCGAAGTGCGGGCAGCCATCGCCCGGCGGGCCCGCGAGGGAGACGTCTCTCGGGAGGCCCAGGATGGACTCTTGTCCACACTGGAAGCCGATTGGGAGCACTACGCCGTTGTCGGGGTTTCCGATCCTCTCTGTCGGTTTGCTGCGGAACTCTGCGATCGTCATCCATTGAGGGGAGTCGACGCTCTTCACCTTGCGTCGGCTCTCACCGTCAAGGCCCGGGGAGGTGAGCCGGTCCTGTTCTTGTGTTTCGACGAACGGCTTCGGCGGGCCGCTCAGGCGGAGGGGCTCCTCATCCGCTGACTTCGAGGCCGCCCTCATAAACCTCGAAGCGCGAGTTGCCGGTGCCTTGGAGAAGTTGCCACGCAGCCAAGATGCGGGCCATAATGACCTTGGGCGAGTTCAAGTCGGAGATGCCGTGGGAATACGGAGTAACGGGAGCTCGACCAGAATGGGGTGATCAGAAGTGACAAGAATGATGTCGCACAAGGTCATCCTGGAGCCAGCGGAGGAGGGCGGTTACACCGTCTACGTCCCGTCCCTCCCTGGATGTGTGAGCGAGGGAGACACGTACCAAGAGGCGCTTGACAACATCCGGGAGGCCATCCAGGGCTGGCTCGAGGTAGCGCGAGAGTTCGGCGACGAGATCCCTGCAAGTGACGTCATCACTGAGGCCGTCGAGGTTTCCCTGTAGATGAGAAAGGTCCCCGTCGTCTCTGGCAGAGACCTCGCCCAGCCCGTTTGGGGTCAGATCTTGACATAGCAGTTCCGATGAAGGGGAGCGTACTCGGACAGCCCGTATGAGAGGCAACGCCTTTCAACGTCCTCTTTCCCGGGTCCCTCTTTCGACGCCAAAGGAACAGTCGCCAACGGAAATCACCTCCGCGAGATTCGCGGGGACGCTTCCTTGAACGTTGGTCCTCCGCCGGAGTGGATTGGCTTCCCGAGAACTGTTACGTCAAGATCTGACCCCGTTGGTGCATCGTCGTAGCCTCTGTCGCTTTGGCGTCTCCTTTGGTGTATCATCGCGGTGCGCTGGAGGTGCACCATGAGCAGGCTCTCGGTGAAGGTGGAGCCGGAACTCGTCGAGGAGGCCCGCGACCTCGCCGGGGT
>JAPLGE010000165.1 GCA_026390315.1 Candidatus Bipolaricaulota bacterium | reverse complement strand
TTTACGCTGTACCGCTGGGACATCAACGTCCGCATGGCCACGATCATCGGCGTCGTCGGTGGAGGCGGAATCGGGCAGAATCTGTTCGACTACATCCGCCAGTGGGAGTGGGAGCAAGCGGGGCTCCTGATGCTTCTCATCGTCGTCGCCGTCTGGGCGATCGACTACCTATCGAGCCGCCTGCGTGCGAGGCTCGAGTAGGTGACGGCATCAACCAACTCCCAGCCGCACGGCAAGGGCGGAGTGTCCTCGCTCACGTCACCCAAGTTACGTCGCGCGGAGGGAAATCGCAACGCGACAGATCGCGCCGAACGCTGGGCCGCCTTGGGGCTCACGGCCAGAGTCCGAGACTCCTCTGGCGTGCCCGAAGCGAACCCTGGAGGTCGTCGCCGCGCGGGGGACCCTGGATCCGCGATCCTCGCTCAAGAGGATCCTTCCGGCAGGCGGCGTCCTCCAGGTGCAGGGGCAGCGCCCACGCCACCGCTCCGCCAGACAGCCTAGGTGAGAGAGAACCAGGCGAAGGTAATGGCGCTCGCCGCCTTGGGCCCGACGAGGGTGATCTGAAGAGTTCCTCCGGCAGCCACGGCAATGTCAACGGCCGCCAAACCGCCACCCCAGTTGCGGACGGCCTTTACCTCTCCCCCTCCGAACGCGATGACGTCGGACACCTTGAGGGTGAAGGCCGTTGAGATCGCCAAGACGAAAGTCGTCTGAGCGCGACTGGTGTTGTTGTCGAAAAGGTAGACCGCGCCTGTCTCAGTGGCGATGACTCTCGCTGTCACGTTGAGCTTCGTCTGCGCGAGCCCCACCACTCCGATCAGCACGACGAGAAGACCGACTGCCCACAGCCTCTTCCTCATTGCCGCACCTCCTCCTCTTCCCGCAAACAAGTCTGCCCCGACACGCCCAGATCGAAGCCCACGGACAGGGCGAGCAGGAGCCTATCCCGCACACACTCTATCACATTCGACACGCCCGCTGTCAAGTGCGATCGCCGAGGTGACTGAGGCAGGACCAGATCTGGTCAATCGCGTGGCTTGTCGGTCGACTTCGTTTCCCGTCGATGGGAAGGAGGGAAGGCAGCGCTCCCTCGATGAGGCCCGTAGGTCGGAATGGCCGAGACAGGGTCTTATCATCTTCTCGTCGTTTAAGCGATCGACGGACCGTGAGCAGGCTGTACGGGGCGCCGGGTGGCACTTGTGATCGGGACTACCGGCGTGAGGTGAGGCGCTCGAGGTACTCCTGGATGTCCTCCAGGCCGTAGGTCGTCTTCAAGGCCTCGTTGTCCTCGAGCCAGGCATCCTTGATCGTGTCGTCGCGGCGAATCTCGACATCGCCGATTCCCAGACTCAAGACCATCTGACGGGCCTCCTCCTCAATCTGGCGATCCTTCACCCGAAAAAGAAACCGCGGAAAACTGGGCATGCCGTCGTACCTCCTCACCCCAAGTATACGCGGGGCCGCCGCGAGCGGAGGGGCGTCTTCGCCTCTTCGGGCCACTCGATTGGACGAAACAGGACAAGCCTCCTAGAATCCGGCCGATGAAGACGGTCGACCTTATCCGAAAGAAGCGCGACGGGGGGACGCTCTCCCGTGAGGAGATCGAGCAGTTCGTCGGCGGCTACGTCCGCGGCGAGATCCCCGACTATCAGATCTCCGCTCTCCTGATGGCCATCTTCTTTCGGGGGATGGACGACGAGGAGACCGCCACGCTGACCGACGTCATGGCGCACTCGGGCACCCTCCTCGACCTCTCGAACGTCTCCGGGTTCCCGGTGGACAAGCACTCGACCGGCGGGGTGGGAGATAAGACGACGCTCGTCCTGATCCCGCTCCTGGCCGCCGCGGGGCTGGTCGTCGCCAAGCTATCGGGCCGAGCCCTCGGCCACACCGGCGGGACGATCGACAAGCTCGAGTCAATCCCGGGCTTTCGCACGGACCTCTCCCGAGCGGAATTCCTGCGCCTCGTCCGGCGCTCGGGCCTCGCCTTGGCCGACCACACGGCGGACATGGTGCCCGCGGACCGGCTCCTCTACGAGCTTCGCGATGTGACGTCGACGGTCGACTCGCTCCCCCTCATCGTGGCGTCCATCATGTCCAAGAAGATCGCCGGCGGCGCCAAGGGGATCGTGCTCGACGTCAAGACCGGATCCGGGGCGTTCCTCCCGAGGCTTGAGGACTCACGGCGGCTCGCCCGATCGCTCGTCTCGATTGGAACTCGCCTCGGGCGGAAGACGTCCGCGTTCATCACGGACATGTCCCAGCCGTTGGGTAACCGGGTGGGCAACGCCCTCGAAGTGAGAGAGGCGATCGAGACCCTCCAGGGCAGGGGTCCGCAGGACCTCGAGACCCTCTGCTGCGAACTCGGAGCGGAACTCCTCCTCTTCGCGGGGAAGGCGACCGACCGCGCGGGCGCCGTCTCGAGCCTTCGGCGCTTGCTGCACGACGACCGGGCGCTTCACAAGTTCCAGGAGATGGTCCAGAACCAGGGAGGAAACCCAGCCGTCGTGGACGATCCGTCGCTACTGCCCACGGCAGAGAAGGCGATCCGCCTCGAGGCTCCGCACTCCGGAACCGTGGCGCGGGTCGATGCCCTCCCTGTGGGCCGGGCCGCGAACCTCCTCGGCGCCGGTCGCTTCGTCAAGGAGGACCGGATCGACAAGGCGGTTGGGGTCGAGCTTGTGCGCAAAGTCGGGGATCGCGTCACGAGGGGGGAGCCGCTCGCCTTCTTGCACGCAAACGACGAGACGAACCTTTCTCAGGCCATGGCGCTGGTCGAGGGCGCATACACGGTCGGCGATAGACCGGTCACTCCGCCCGTCCTGATCGTGGAGCGCATCGCCGCCACATCTTCGGGCCGCTAGAGCGAGAAGGGCTCCGGGAGCAGGGCACGAATCGTCGTCCTCACGAACTCTCACTTCGGGTTCCCCATGAGAATCTCGATGTCGGGAGCGTGTTCGAAGAGGACCTGGCGGCAGGCCCCGCAGGGGCGGCAGTGGTCGCCGCCGCAGGCGACGGCGATCTTGACGAAGTCGCGCTTCCCCTCGGAGACCGCCTTGAACAGGGCGACGCGCTCCGCGCACAAGGAGAGCCCGTTCACAGCGTTCTCCACGTTGACGCCCGTGACGACCGTCCCGTCCGCACAGAGAAGAGCGGCTCCGACCGGAAACCGGGAGTACGGGCAGTACGCTCGCTTCCGCGCCTCGATCGCAAGATCCACCAGTTCTTGATCGTCCATCAGAACCGAATCACCAATCCCAGCGTCCATCCCCAATCCGCCACCTCGATTCCCCACCACCCCGTCGTCTGCACGAGGGGGAGGAAGGCCCACCCGTCGAGGGCGAGCCGCAGGAACGGCGGCCCGAGCTCGAAGCCGATCAGGCCGTGCACGCCAACAGACGACCACGTGAATCCCCCAAGGTGAAGGGCATCGACGGCAGCGGAGATCCGGTCCTCATAGTCGGGCGGGACCTCGTAGGCGACGGCCGGGGTGATCTCCCCTTCCATCAGGGCGAGCCCCAGGCCAAGGTTGACCCCAAGGAAAACGAGGTCGAAGCGCTTGAGGACCTCGGCTGACACGAGATAGGTCGAGAAGAACAGGTCGGCCGTGACCGCGCCCTGGAATCCCGGCTCGCTCCACTCCTGATCGATCAGAGGCTGCGGGATCCCGGCGCCAAGGAGGTCCGCGATCCCCCGCACGAGGCCGTCGTTCAGAATCCCCGCCGA
>JAPLGE010000147.1 GCA_026390315.1 Candidatus Bipolaricaulota bacterium | reverse complement strand
CCCGGTGGGGGTCGTCGCCGCGCAGGAGTGCCTCCCCGGAAGGACAGGACTCGTGACCGGTCTCGTCATGGGATTCGCCTGGGGGATTGGGGGCCTCTCCCTCAGCCCCCTGGGGCGACTCGGCGACCTGTACGGCCTCGTTCCCGTCATGACGGGGGTTGCCCTTCTCCCCCTCGTCTCCGCGCTCCTCGTCCTCTTCTACCGGGAGGAGCGGGAGAAGGTCCCCAGCTGTGAGGCTTGAGCGCGGGTCATAGGCCTCTCTGCGCGGCCGGCGCGTCGCTTGTCTTGGCCGCGGGAGCTGACTAGAATCGCAGGAATCCTCTCAGACGACGAAGGAGGCCCGTTGGAAGAAGCCCTCACGCAGGTGATCGCCGGCCTGGCAGCGGACTACGCGGACGTCCGCTACGAGGAGAACGAGAAGACGCTCATCCGCTACGAAGGGAAGGTGCTCCGCGAAGTCTCCGCGGCCTCGACCCGTGGGGGACACCTGCGCGCCTACGCCTCCGGCGGGAAGGCGATCGCGTCGTTCAGCCGGCTCGAGGACGCCCGCTCCCTCGCGCAGACGACCTCCGCGTCCGCTCGCCTGGCAGCCGGCCACCGCGACCGCCCCCTCCGACTCGCGACGGCGCCGGTTGAGCGGGGATCCTTTCCCGCCTCGCCCAAGAACGACCCCCGGCGGCTCTCGCTCAGAGAGAAACAGGGATTGGTGGAACACTACAACTCGCTCGTTCTCCAGGAGCCTCGGGTCGCGACGACAATCGCTCAGTACGACGAGTTCTACTCCCATCGCCACTTTACGAACTCGGAAGGGACGGCCGTCGAATACGAGCTTCTGATCGTCAACATCACCGGCTCCATCGCCGTCAAGAAGAAAGACCTCGTCCAGAGAGTCCGGTTCGCCTACGGCGGAAACGACGATCTCGCGAGGTTGCTTGACCGCGACGACGAGCTGCGCGAGCGCGTCGCCCGCGCCTGCGAGTTGCTCGAGGCGGAACCGGTCAAGGCCGGCCTCTTCCCGGTCATCCTCGACCCAGACGAGGCCGGCGTCTTCATCCACGAGGCGTTCGGCCACCTGTCCGAGGCGGACGGCATCCAGAACAACCCATCCTTCCGCGCGCGCCTCGAGCTTGGAACTCCCCTCGGCCGGCCGATCCTCTCCGTGAGCGACGATCCGGCGCTCCTCGATCGGCCGGGAGGGTGCGTCATCGACGACGAGGGCGTGCGGGCAAGAAAGACACGTCTCGTCACCAACGGAATCCTTGCCGGCCGGCTCCACTCCCGCGAGACGGCGGCGGAGTTCGGCGAGCCTCTCTCGGGGAACATGCGGGCCGTGGACGCGCGCTACACCCCGATCGTCCGCATGTCCAACATCTTGATCGAGCCGGGGAGCTCGACCTTTGCCGAGATGGTCGCGTCGATCGACGACGGCTACTACCTCGTGGGCGCCAAGGGAGGCCAGACAGCGGGGGACCAGTTCAGCTTCGGCGCGATGTGGGGGTTCCGCATCCGCGGCGGCCGGCTGGGAAGGATGGTCCGCGACGTGAACATGAGCGGCGAGCTCTTCTCAACCCTGCGGGGCATCTCCATGGTGGGAGACGACCTCCACTTCGCCGAGAGCGGCGGGTGCGGGAAGGGTGGCGGAGGGCCCATCCAGATGAACCGGAAAAGCGGAAAGGGGGCGCCGCACATCAAGATTGACCGCGTGACCCTAGGGGGAACCCGATGAGCGATCTCATCAAGAACGCGAAGGCACGCGTCGGCCAGGCGGAGCTGTACGTGAGCCGCAACCGACGCCTCGATGTCCGCTACGCTGACTCCCGTCTCGCCGCAGTGACGGTAGACGATCTCTTCTCCACGGCGCTTCGGGTGATCGACAAGGGGCGGCTCGGAGCGGCGTTCGGCGTCCTGCCGGACGACCCAGGGCTGGTCGCGCGGGCGAAGGCCGCCGCGGCGCTGGGCGACCCGGCCGGCTTCTCCTTCTCGCGATCGCGTCGGTTCGCCGAGGTCCACCCCCACGATGCCGAGACCGAACGCCTGGAAGCGCAGAACCTCATCGACCTCTGCGAGAAGGTCAAGAAGCGCATTGGACCCGCTCTGCCCGATGTCGCGCTCTCCCTTCGCGCCAGCGCCACCCGCGAGAACATCGAGATCGAGACGAGCGGAGGAACCCACGCCGCGCACGAAGGCTCCTGCCTCAGCCTGGAGATCCACGCCCCTATCCGCGGAGGCGGGTCGCCGGTCGCCAAAGGGAAGTCGTCCGTCTCGCCATTCGGCGTCCCGCTGGACCTCGTGGACGAGTTCGTTGAGTGGCACCGCTGGACGGAGACCGCCTCGACCCCCAAGACCGGCCGGCACCCCGTCCTGTTCGCGCCGGAGGCCTCCTTCCTGTACCTCTTGCCGCTCTGCGCCGGGCTGGACGGCGAAGCCGTGGCTAAGGGGACCTCGCCCCTCGCCCGCCGGCTGGGCGAGCCGATCCTTTCGCCCCTGCTGACGGTGGTCGACGACCCTCTCGTCCTGGACAAGCCCCAGTCCCGCGCCTTCGACGACGAAGGCGTGCCCTGTCGCCGGCGCTCGCTGGTGGAGAAAGGGGTCCTGAAGAGCCTGCTTCTTGACCTCCACTCCGCCGCGCAGCTCGGCCAATCCTCGACCGGGAACGGGTATAAACGCCGCCTGTTCGGGAGCGGGCCCGAGATCGCGCCGAACCCCTGGCCCGGGCAGACCCTCATCGAGCCCGGCGAGACGCCCTGGCGGGAGCTCCTCTCTTCGATCGACGACGGGCTTCTCGTCACCGACGGCCTCGGGTTCCACTCCGCCAACTACCCTCAGGGCCAGTTCTCCGTTCAGGCGTTGGGCTACCACGTGAAGCGGGGAAGGGTCGCTGGGCGGCTCGAACGAACGATGATCGCGGGGAACATCTACGAAGACTTCCAGAGGGTCCTCGCCGTCAGCCGTGAGCAGCTCGAGGGAGGCGCTGCGTACGCCCCCTACGTCCTGGTCGACTCGATCCAGGTCGCGGGGAGCTGATTCCCGATGCCGATCGTCGCGAGCCTTTCTTGTCCGTCCGGAAGCGTTCCGGTATCTTGGACTGACGGCGTTCATGGTGTACGAGATCACCCGCAACTACGCCCTGCGCGAGGTCGAAGTGGAAACCCCGCTTGAGCGAACCGTGGGGAAGATCCTGGATGTGCCGGTCGTCCTCGTGCCGATCCTCCGGGCGGGAACCGGGATGCTACATGGCGTCTTGAACCTGGTCCCCACGGCCAAGGTCGGACACATCGGAATCTACCGCGATCCCAAGACCCTTCAGCCGGTTGAGTACTACGCCAAGCTCCCGCCGGAGCTTCCCGAGGCGCAGGTGATCCTTGTCGACCCGATGCTCGCCACCGGCGGGAGCGCCGTCGCGGCCGTGGACATCATCAAGAAGCGGGGCGGGAGGAAGGTCCAGTTCCTTTGCCTGGTCGCAGCTCCGGAGGGAGTGGAGACCTTCTCCCGCGCGCATCCATCCGTCCCCATCTACGCGGCCGCCCTCGACCGGCAGCTGAACGAGCACGGCTACATCCTTCCCGGCCTCGGGGACGCCGGTGACCGGATCTTCGGGACCTAGCCTCTCCCTCTCCGAACGCCGATCCGTATGGGACGAGGCTCAGGGCAGAGCGCGTCCCCGCTCCACGAGGAGAGGGATCTCGGAGAAGTCACGCGTGACGCGGTGCGCGATCCGCGCCAGCTCGTCATCCTTGGGGTTGAAGGCGATACCGAGCCCGGCGACGCGCATCGCCGGCACGTCGTTCATGTGGTCGCCCACGTAGCAGACCTCGGAGAGGCTGAGACCCCTCGCTTCGGCGAGCTCCCGCAGGACCTCGTCCTTCCTCCACAGGTCGACCCGCGTCTCGCTCTCCCCCGTGAACCGACCGTCTTCGATGAGCAGGCGATTGGCCACGGCAAAGTCGAGACCCAGTTCCTCCCGGACCCGTTCGGCGACGAGGTCGACCCCCGAGGAGAGGATCCCCAAGAGGTAGCGCCCGCGCAGACGCCGCACGGCCTCGCGCACGCCTGCCGCGTAGGGAGGAGGGAAGATCCGCGACGCCACGGCCTCGACCGACACCCCCGCGAGGAGCTCGGCGTCCTTCCTCACCCACTCTGGGTAGGCGTCGCGACGCGGCAGGTACTCGCGCAGGAGCTCGTCCGACCGCTCGTGCACTCCAGCCGCAACCGCGATCGCGCCCCAGCTCGACTCGAACTCGACCCCTGCGTAGCGAACGAGCGTCCCGTCCAGGTCGAAGACGACGGCGCGGATCGGCGCCACCGACCTAGCTCCCTGGAGGAAGGACGAGAAGCGACCCTGCGCCGATCCCTTGAGCCTTGAGGGTTCCGCTCGGAAGCTCAAGCGCGTAGCTGAACGGAGCACCGGCCGTATAGAGCTTCGCCGACCCGGCCTCCATGGTCGCCCCGCCCACGTACGCGCCGGTCGAGTCGAAGAAGGCGATGTCGAGAGGCACCACCACCGTCTCCATGGTGAAGCGAGAATCGACGTCCTGCTCGAAGACGAACAGGATCCCAGGGAACCCCGGGAACAGAGACGCCGGGAAGCCGCGGAACCCGACGAACCGTGCGTGAACCTCGTCGGCGACGAGGGCGGAGACCTGGAGCTCCTGCCCATTGGCTGCACGCAGCTTGAGCTCGGCCGCCTCGAGCCGCGTGAGAACGCCGAGGCCCGCCAGGGCGATCGACCGAGACACGAGCGGTGCGGTGTCCTGCGACCCGGAAGGAACGACGAGGACCGGAATGTCGCCGATGCCGTCGCCGTTCGAGTCGGCTCCGGCGTAGTCCTCCCAGTAGTTGCCGCTTCCAGAATCGGTCCAGGTGTTCACGCCACGGTCCATGACGAGCGTGGAGGCTGCCCCGAAGAACGCGTTCCTGTACAGGCGATTCGCCTCCGTGTCGTTGCTCAGGTAGAGGTGCCGTCCGTTGTCCGTGAACACGTTGTCGTGGATCCGGTTCCCCGCGGGCTTCGACTTGCCGAGCGTCTCCGGAAAGAGAATCCCTTGGCTCTTCTGAGCGATGAGGTTCCCCGCGATCTCGTTGTACGAGCCCGTGACCAACAGGCCGTAGCCGCTCGCCCCGACGATCGTGTTCGCCAGGACCGCGTTGTTGTTCCCTTGGTCAGCGAGCTCGATCCCAGTTTCGACGCCCACGATCGCGTTTAGCTCAATGCGGTTGTTCGCGGATTGCTGAACGGAGACCCCGTACTTCGCGTACTTGCCGTCCTTGTCGTAGAGGACGTTCTTCTCGACGACGTTCCCGGTCGAGCCCGCCACGAGCTCGATCCCGGCCGGGTTCGCCATCACGGCGTTCGCGGAGACCTCGTTATCGTCGGACGCAGCCAGGGTGAGGCCGGTGTCGTTCGCCGTCAGCTCGTTTCCCGTCACGCGATTGCCCGACGAGAGCCACAAGCGAATCCCGGCGCGGCGGTTGTTCCACGCGCGGTTCCCGCTGATCGTGTTTCGATCCGAGCGGTAGAGACTGATCCCATGCTCCGTCAGCGCGGGACCGGTCCGATGCACCGAGTTCCCCGTCACGAGAGAGTCCGTCACGAAAGAAAGCTGGATCCCGTCGCCACAGAGAATCTCGTTGTCCTTGATCGTCATGTTCCGGCTCGCCGCCACGGTGAGGTTGCTCGACGTGATCCCGCTCACCGTCTCCCCGTCCCTTCCGTAGAGGTAGCGAATGGGGTAGTCGTTCAGCACGTTCGATTCGTCGATCGCATGTCGGTACTCCTCGGCGGACTCCCCCGTCACGAGGAGCCCCCGGCCCGACACGTACAGCACGTTGTCGCGTAGCGTGACGTCCGTCGAGGCGGCAAGGTCGATCCCGTTGACCGAGCCGTTCACCGAACAGGCCTCAATCGTCGCCGCGGACACGAAGCCCAGCCGAATGGCCGAACCTTCCTCTGCCACGGCGCCGCGGACGATCAGGCCGCGGAGCACGAACCTCGCGCTCGCGTTCTCAATCTTCACCCCGTACGCCTCGCCCGCCGGGACGTCGATCTCCCAGCCGGCGATGACGTAGGGATCTCCCTCGATGCCCGTTCCGGCCACGACCCCGTTCTCCGGCGTGAAGTCGCTGTTCCCCAAGATGAGGATCGGACCGCGCACCTCCGAGGACATCCCCGCTACAGAGCCAACCAGAACCAGCAGTGCGCTCAAGAACAAAACACTTCTCATCGTGCTCCTCCTCTCCCACCCGGCGTCTGCCTACAGGAAACCGCGGAATCGCGCTCCGTGACGATTATAGATCTGAACGCAGGAATCCACAATTCCCGCCGCTCGGCCCGTGCGTAGGAAAGCCTAGTCGAGGGATGTGAGCGGCCTGTGAAGAGCCTGTGTCGATCGTGTGGAGGCCATCGCGCAGCCCCCTCGGAGCAGCCCCCCTCGAGAAGCAGCTCCCTATCCGCCTGCCAGGTCTCTCCAGGCGACGGGCCACACGTCCTGCTCAGCCGGTACGTGGAGGACTCTGCCAGGCTCAGGAAGGCCCTATACTCGCGGCCATGGGCAAGTCGATCGCTCTTCGCTTCCTCGTCATTGGAATCCTCGTCGTCCTTCTCGTCAAGGTCGGGGTCGAGCGAGGCACCAGCGCCGCCGCGCCGCCGACCCCCTCCGCCCCGCCGTCCCCGCACCAGCGCGTGGGGATCTACCTTGGCTCGTACGCTCTCGCCCGACCCGGCGCTCTCGACGAAATCCTCGCCAGGGCACGCCAGGGGCTGTTGAACGCCGTCGTGATCAACGTCAAGGACGACCACGGCGAGGTGACCTACGCGAGCACTGTCCCCTTGGCGAGGACGATCGCGGCGACCGCCGGCCGCCTCGACCTCGCCACTCTCCTTCCCATCCTAAAGAAGAACGGGATCTACCTGATCGCGCGCCAGGTCGTGTTCGACGACGCCAAGCTCGCCGCCTACCTCAAGAGCCCGCAAGCCCCGTGGGTCCTCCCCACGGACGAGCGCGTCGTCTCCTACAACCTGGAGATCGCAAACGAGGTCGCCTCCCTCGGATTCGACGAGATCCAGTTTGACTACATCCGCTACCCCGACGGCGGCGGCCTCGGCCCCGGCTACGCCGATCGCTTCGCGGCCATCGACCGGTTCGTAGAGCGCGCCCAGGCCCTTCTCGCCGGCCGGGTGCTCCTCTCCGCCGACCTCTTCGGCCGCGTGATGTGGGACTGGAACCGGAAGCGAACCGACCCGATCGGCCAGTCGCTCGAGGACATGGCCGGACACATGGACCTCCTCTCGCCGATGCTCTACCCATCGCACTACTCCGAGCAGGTCTATAAGACGAATCCCTACCGCGTGGTGAAGGACGCGCTCGCCGCCGGGAAGGCGCGCGTGACGACGCCCTTCCGCCCATTCCTTCAGGCCTTCGACATGGCGATCCCCTCCGGGATGACCCTCGAGGCGTACATCCGCGCGCAGGTGAAGGCCGCTCAGGAGGCAGGCGCCGACGGATACCTCTTTTGGAACCCCAGCGCGGAGTACTCCGCCCTCTACCGCGCCCTGGAACAGACTCCCTGACGCATAGGAAGACGAAGGCTCTCTTCCTCGCCCCCTCCCGGTTCGGATACCATCGGGCTTGGGAGGGACGATGCGACCACTCGAGGAATGGATTCGCCAGCACGTTTCTCTGGAGAGGACTCCTTCGGCGAAGCTCCGCTACGACGCCATGGACCATCAGGCACCGCGGGGGCTCGCCGGCGTGTATCGCCCTTTTGACCCCGACGAGATCTACGACTGGGTCGATCTCACTCTGATCTTCGCCTACCTCGAGGCGCTCGGCACGAGGGGGCGCCTGCTCGACGTCGGGACGGGAGACGGCTGGCCGGCGCTCCCCCTGGCTCCCTACGTCCGCGAAGTAGTCGGGATCGACCTCTCTGACCGCCGCGTGGCCGTGTCGGAAGAGAATCGAGCCCGCCTCGGCTACGCGAACGTCCGCTTCGCGGTCGCCGATGGCACGGACCTTCCTTTCCCCGACGCGTCGTTCGACGGGACCGTCGTCGGGACCGCGCTCGAGCAGACCGACGACCTCGACAAGGCCCTCGCCGAGACCCGCCGCGTCCTCCGCCCCGGCGGAGCGCTCGTCGCGACCTTCGAACACCTCGCCGTCGAGCTCTCGCAGAACGCGGAGGAGGAGGTCGAGTTCTTCGTGGAGGGCGAGCGCTTCATCTACCGGTACGTCGTCAAGGAGGTCTCGCCGCCCCGCGAGGCCGAGTACGAGCTCATCCTCCGGCCGGCCCCCGCCTCGCGTCGACCCCTCGAGCTCGCGGCGACCTCGTTTCCCTGTCGGCCCGGTTTCGTGCGCCGCGAAGGCGAGCCTGGATCTCGACCTCTTGCGGACGACGTCGCCGCGGCCTACGGCCTCGAGTTCCTGCGGGGCGCCGCCGAAGCGGTCTCCTCGGGCCGCTACTTCGAGCTCAACCACACGGATCGGCGGTCTCTCGAAGGATCGCTCCGGGACGCCGGGTTCGGCGAGATCCAGATCTGCGGCCGCATCACGCGGGCCGCGCACGGCTTCTTCATCGCCCTTCACGAGGCAGGGCTTCTGCGCGGCGCCCTCCGGCCGCACTTCGAGGCGACCTGCGCCGCCTTCGCCACGCTGTGGCCGATCATCACGCCCGAAGCGGATCCGGTCCTCTTCGTCCGAGCCCGGAGGAGCGCGTGACCCTCGGCGTCTTGGATGGAGCGCGCTTCGTCTGTGCGAGGGCGTCCCGGGTCGCGATCGACGAGCAGGCGCTTGGCCGCCTTGCTGCCGACCTCCTCCCCGCGCCGCGGCCAGAGTGGGATCTCCAGCATCACTTCTTCGACGGGACCGCGCGAACCGTCACCTACCTTTTCCTCGTCGACGCGCTCAACTTCTGCTTCTTCCCCGAGCCCCGCTGGCAGGTGATCGTCGACGGAGAGAGGCTCCAGGGCTACTTCGCCCTGACCTCGATCCTCAAGCAGGCGTTCGAGCGGGGACGCCCGGCCGACGACTTCCGCCGCCTCTCGCAGATCGACGAGACCGAGGTCCGTGACCTCCTCCAGGGACCCTCGCCGATCGGAACGGTCCCCCTCCTCACGCGGCGCGCCGAGATCCTCCGCGAAGTCGGCCGGGTCGTCGTACGCTCCTACGGCGGAGACCCCTCCCGGCTCGTCGCGGCCGCGGGCGGGAGCGCGGAGCGCCTGGTGAGCGGGCTGATCCGCTCCTTCCCCTCCTTCCGCGACGAGGCGACGTACGGCGCAGAACGGATCCCCTTCTACAAACGCGCCCAGATCTTCGCGAGCGACCTCGCCGGAAGCTTCGCAGGCCGTTCCTTCGGCGCGTTCGCCGACCTTCCGTCGCTCACGGCCTTCGCCGACTACAAGATCCCTCAGATCCTCCGAGCTTGCGGCGCCTTGCACTACTCCCCGGAGCTCGCGGCGAGAGTCGACCGGAAGGACTGGATCCCGCCCGGCTCTCCCGAGGAGGTCGAGATTCGGGCCTCGACCGTCTGGGCCGTGGAGCTCTTGCGACGAGAGCTGGAACACCGCGGGAGGCCGCTCCTCTCGATCGAAATCGACTGGCTCCTGTGGAACGCGGCGCAGCGACGGGACATGGCGCCGCACCACTGCACGCTGACGACGGCCTACTGATGTTCGAGACCCTGCATCAGGACCCCCACTCCCTGGCGCGGACGGGGCGGCTCGTAACCGCGCACGGGGCAGTCGAGACCCCGGCCTTCGTGGCGGTGGCCACGCGCGGCACGGTGAAAGGGGTCGAACCACAGGCCCTGGAGGAACTGGGTGTCGAGATCGTCATCTCGAACTCCTACCACCTTCACCTC
The DNA here is from genome assembly GCA_026390315.1 of Candidatus Bipolaricaulota bacterium. Lineage (GTDB taxonomy): Bacteria > Bipolaricaulota > Bipolaricaulia > UBA7950 > UBA9294 > JAPLGE01. Next base: position 1,038 of record JAPLGE010000147.1, on the reverse strand, counting down.
CGCCCCGGCGAGGAGACCGTCGCTCATCTCGGAGGGCTGCACCGCTTCTCCGGCTGGAACGGTCCGATGATGACCGACTCCGGCGGCTTCCAGGTCTTCAGCCTGGGCGCGGGGAAGGAACATGGAGTGGGCAAGGTCGCCTCCATCTTTCCGGACGACGAGCCGCCCCGCGCCCCGAGCGCCCGTCGGACGGCGCGCCCGCTCGTCCGCCTGACCGAGGACGGCGTCTGGTTTCGGTCCACCGTCGACGGCTCCGTGCACTTCTTCTCCCCCGAGGGGGTCATCGACCTCGAGCGGAAGCTTGGGGCGGACATCGCCTTCGTGCTGGACGAGTGCACCTCACCCCTTCACAACCGGGCCTACACCGAGGCAGCGATGGAGCGAACGCACCGCTGGGCCGAACGGGCCCTGCGCGCTTTCTCCCGTCCGCCGGAGGAGCCGCCCTCTAACCCAGCGCAGGTCCTGTATGGAATCGTGCAGGGCGGCGCCTACCCAGATCTGCGCCGCGCGAGCGCTCGGCTCATCGGAGGCATGGGCTTCTTTGGCCTCGCGATCGGAGGCTCGCTCGGCCGCTCCCGCGACGAGATGCAGCAGGTCCTCGAGTGGACCGTCCCGCTCCTTCCCGAGGACAGGCCCCGCCACCTCCTCGGGATCGGGCAGATCCAAGACCTGTTCGCGGTCGTGCGCCGCGGAATCGACACGTTTGACTGCGCCGCGCCCACACGCATGGCCCGCAACGGAACCCTTTTCGTTCGAGAGGCGCGCGCCCACCGGATCAACCTGCGCAACGCGTCGTTCCGCGAGGACCCGCGGCCGATCGACCCGGCCTGCGACTGCTTCACCTGCCAGCGTCACTCACGCGCCTACCTCCGCCACCTCTGCCTCACCGGGGAGCTCTCCTTCTACCGACTCGCGACGCTCCACAACCTGCGCTTCCTCGTGCGCCTCGTGGAGGAGATCCGCGGGGCGATCGTCGTCGGGACGCTCGATGAACTCGAGAGCGATTGGCTCGCGGACGGCGGATGAGACGAGAAACGA
>JAPLGE010000029.1 GCA_026390315.1 Candidatus Bipolaricaulota bacterium | reverse complement strand
TCCCCGAGCGGACAGGCGTACGCCATGTTCCGGGCGACGGGAAGCGGCGCGAGCGGCTTGAAGGTGAGGAGAAGAGGGTCGAACTCGTAGGCCGTGTTGTAGTAGTTCCCGGCCGGCACGAACATCTGCGGGCTCTTGCTCCCGCCGAAGAGGTAGATCTTGTTCCCGTACGTCGTCGCGGCGACTCCGGCGCCTGACGCGGGCAGGCGTGCCGCCTTGGCCTGCCAGGTGTCGGTCGCCGTGTCGTAGACGTCGATCGTGTCCACGACGCCAAGACGAGCGTCGGCTCCGCCGAAGACGTAGACCCTCCCGGCGTACGCCGCGGCCGCGAAGTTGTAGCGGGCCTCAGGGAGCGGAGCCTTGATTGCCCAGCGGTCGGCGGCCGGGTCGTACGCCTCGACCGCGCGGCTCGCGCCCTTCCCCTTCTCGAGACCGCCGAGGGTGTAGATCAAGCTCCCCACGACCACCGTCGCCCCGAACGACCGCGGGGTTGGCATCGGCGCCTTGGCCGTCCAGGTGATGGCGACCGCGGGAGGCGGCGGAGGCGGGATCACCACGGCGATCGGCCCTGCGGGCGGCACCCCTTTCTCCGCCGCGGCGAGGCCGGTCCCGTCCTCGGTCCGGCCGCCCATCACGTAGAGCACGCCGTCGAGCGCCACGGCGAAGGCGTCCTCGCGAGAGGTGATCAGGTTCGTCGCGCTGACCCAGGCGCGCCACGAGTCAGAGTAGGCGTCGGCCGAGGAAGACGACTTCCCGTGCTCGTCACGCCCCCCGGCGAGGAGGACGAGGTCTCCCACCACGTCGCCGAACCAGAAACGCTTCTCCCAGCTCACAGACGTAAGGGCGCTCCAGGAGTCGGCGGCCGGGTCGTAGACTTGCGCGTTGGCCGCGCCGAGCGCCGAGATCCCGGCGAAGACGAGGATCTTCCCCGTGTAGACCGCGGCCTGGGTTCTGAAGCGGGGGATCGGGAGCGGAGCCTTCGCCGTGAAGCGGAGCGTCGCGGGATCAAACTCGTAGGTGCGGTTCGAGTACGCCTGCGGCGCGAGTGGGTCAACGCCCGAGCTTCCGCCGAAGAGGTAGATCCGATCGCCGAAAGTCGCGGCAGACATCCCGACGGTCGGCTGGGGGAGCCTGGCGACTCCGGCGGTCCAGACGTCCTTGGCGACGTCGTAGACGTCGACCGAGTCGCGGACTTCCCCGTTCAGGTTCGCTCCGCCGAACGTGTAGATCTTCCCCTTGTATGCCGCGGCGGCGAGCCATTGCCGTCCCTCCGCCTGGCGAGTCATCAGGTTGATGGGGTAGGGGAGAGGCGCCTTCTCAGTCCAGCCGTTCGTCTTCGGATCGTAGGCCTCGACGCGTGCCCCGGTCGTCGCCGGGTAGGTCGTGCCGTAGACCGTGATCGACCCGCCCGTCTCGATCCCGCCAAGCGCGTACACCTTCCCGTCGACCGCCACGGTCGCTCCGGAGTGGCGCGGCTTGAGCATCGGCGCGATCGCCGACCACGTGATCTCGACCGTCGCAGTCCCGGAAGCAAGCGCTACCTCCGCCACCAACGCCGTGAGGACCACGACGAGCGAGACCCAGACGGCTGACCTTCTTAGTCTCAAGCGGATCTCCTCCTTGCCGGTCACCCGATCGTTCCGCAGATCGACGGGCCGGCGCGGTTCAGGCTAGCGGAGGGAGAGAACCGCTGTCAAGCGGCCCTCGAGACGCGTGAGCGCCTCCTGTAGATCGGCCGGGGGTCTCCAGGTATCCTCTCCTCCCCAGCTTCGCGAGGGATCGTGAGTGGGGACAAGCCACAACGCGGTAGGAGGAGGCGGGTCATGACAAGTGAGGTCTACTTCGCTACGGCGCGGGCGCCGCACTGGGACTACAGCGCGAGCCAAACGGCCGGGCTCGAGCGCCTGGTTGAGAAGATGGAGTTCGGCAAGGCCATCGAGGAAGGCGAGTACGTCGCGATCAAGATTCACTTTGGCTCGCAAGGCGCCCACCGCATCATCCGGCCGCGTTTCCTGCGAATCCTTGCGGATGCGGTCAAGGCCGTCGGGGGCAAGCCGTTCGTCTGCGACACGGTTCGCATCCAAGGGTGGGACTACCTCGAAGTCGCGAACGAGAACGGGATCAACCCGCAGTCGATGGGCTGCCCGGTCATCCTGGCCGACGGGCTCTTCGGCTGCGACAGCATCTCGGTGAAGGCCGGCCCCGTGCTCAAGGAGGTCGCGGTCGCCTCAGCGATCCACGATGTGCCCGCGATGATCGTGGCGAGCCACTGCAAGGGACACATTGCGTCGGGCTTCGGCGGCGCGATCAAGAACCTGGCCATGGGCGGCGCGGCCGGACGGCATCGAAGCGGCGACTGGAAGAAAGCGCGCGGCCACCTGCACGCCGCCGAGGCGGCCTCGTCCGTCATCCGGGACCCCAAGAAGTGCGTCATGTGCCTCCAGTGCCTTCGCGTGTGCCCGACCGAGGCGATCTCGGAGAAGGACGGAGGACTCGTCGTCGACGACAAGAAGTGCTGGCGCTGCGGCCGCTGCGAGCGGGTCTGTCCAAAGGACGCGATTCACCTCAAGAAGCGAGGAGAAGACGAGTTCCAGATGGCGCTCGCCGAAGGAACCCAGGCGGTTCTGTCCACGTTCGCTCCGGGGAAGGTCCTCTACTTCAACTTCGCCCTCGAAGTGCAGCCGGAGTGCGACTGCATGCCGATGGCGGACACGCCCCTCGTCCAAGATCAAGGGATCCTCGCCTCGCGCGACGTCGTCGCGGTCGAGCAAGCGACCCTCGACTTGATCAACGGGGCGACGCCGCTCGCGGATTCGCTGGCCGCTGACCGAGGGCTCAAGAAGGGAGACAGGATCCTGGCTGACGCGCTCGGCGTGGACGGGGAGGTTCACGTGGCGGCCGCGGCGCAACTCGGCCTGGGGAGCCGGAAGTACAAGCTCATCCTCGTCTAGGGGGGAGGAGCCGACCGCTCCACTCGAGAGCCGACGGGCTCCTTGTCCCGCGAGGGCCGCCCCGGTACTCTATGGCACGGCTTGGCGCACTCACGAATCCGCACGTCGAGCCGACCTCGAGTCAAGAAAGGGTCGCAATCATGGGCAATCAACAAGACGTCATGGAGAAGCTCGTTTCGCTGTGCAAGCGGCGCGGGTTCATCTTCCAGTCGAGCGAGATCTACGGCGGGATCGGCGGATTCTGGGATTACGGCCCGCTTGGGGTCGAGCTGAAACGGAACCTCAAGGAGGCCTGGTGGCGCGACATGGTCACCGGCCACGACGACACGACCGTGCCGCCCGGGCTCCCCTCAACGTACGCTATGGTCGGGCTCGACTCGAGCGTGATCATGCACCCGCACGTGTGGAAGGTGAGCGGCCACTACGACCTGTTTCACGACCTTCTCGTCGACTGCCGCGCCTGCAAGGGGCGCTTTCGCGCCGATCATCTGAAGACGAGTCCGTGCCCACTCAAGCCGAGCAAGCACCCGGGCGAACACGAGGCGTGCGACCTCACCCCGCCGCGCGAGTTCAACCTCATGTTCAAGACGAACGTGGGCGCCCTCATCGATCCCACGGCGGAGGCCTACCTGCGGCCGGAGACGGCGCAGGGAATCTTCGTCAACTTCAAGAACGTCCTGTCGACGGCGCGGGTGAAGCTTCCGTTCGG
>JAPLGE010000177.1 GCA_026390315.1 Candidatus Bipolaricaulota bacterium | reverse complement strand
GTACTTGGGCTTCGACCCGTGGACCCTCAGGATGCGCACCCGCTCGGCGAGAGCGTCGTCGTTCGTGACGATCATGCCGGCGTCTCCGTAGGCGCCGAGGTTCTTCGTGGGGAAGAAGCTGAAGCAGCCGAGGTGGCCGATCGTGCCAGCCTTGATGGCTTGTGGCATGTGGCGCGTGGCTTGTGGAAACCCGGTTCGGAGTTCGGGGTTCGGAGTTCGGGGTTCCAGAGAAGACGCGTGTGGCGCGTGGCTTGTGGCTTGTGGGGGAATTGCGTTCTCGGCGCTAGACCGCGCATTCCCGCCAGGCCACGGGCTACGAGCTACGTGCTCGGCCCTGGAGGAATACTGCGCGCCGATGGCCTGAGCGGCGTCCTCGACCACGGCGAGCTTGTGCTCGGCGGCGATCTCCATGAGCTCGTCCATGTCCGCCATCTGGCCGTAGAGGTGAACGGGGATGATCGCTTTGATCTGCAGCCTGTGGCGTGTAGCGCATAGCCTGTGGAAGAACCCGCTCTTGGTTTGTGGTGTGTGGCTTGTGGAAGAAGCCGTTCGAGACGCGGCCGCGCCTTCCTCGGCCTTCCCACGGGCTACGTGCCACGTGCCACAAGCTCGGCCCGCACCGTTGTGCTCTGCTAAGATGCGGCGGACGGAGGCAGGGTCGAGGTTGAACGTCTTCGGGTCGATGTCGCAGAAGACGGGCGTCGCGCCGACGTTGTGGACGATCCCGGCTGTGGCGAAGAAGGTGAAGCTCGGAAGGATCACGCGGTCGCCCTCGCCAACCCCCAGGGCTCGCAGCGAGAGAAGGAGGGCGTCGGTTCCGCTCGCGACGGCGATCGCGTGCTTCACTCCGCAGAACGCCGCGACCTCCTGCTCGAGGGCCTCGACCTCCGGGCCGAGGATGAAGCGTCCGGAAGCGACGACCCGCAGGATCGCGGCGTCCATCTCCGGTTTGATGGACTGGTACTGGCGAACCAGATCGAGAATCGGGACTTTCATCGGGCGTGTTCACACTCCTTGTTCGCTGTTCGTGGTTCGGGGTTCGTGGTTCGAAACCGGTGTGGGATCACCGTTTCACCGTCCTCAGGTAGCGGATGAAGCCGTTGAGGAGCTTCTTGATGGCAGCCGCTCGTTCGTAGAGGGCGTTGAACCTCTCTTGGGAAACGTATTGGCGATCCAGCGCGACGTAGAGGTGCGACTGCAGCTCGGTCGCCGAGCGGAACGCGTATCCGAGGAAGCGGATGAATTCCTGATTGGAGCGTCCGTCGAAGCCCTCGGCGATGTTGGCCATGATCGACACGGCGGCCGCCTGCATCTGATCGCGCAGGGCGAAATCCTTCCCTAGGCCGGTGCTGGAGACAAGGCCGTACAGATCTGACGTTAGCGCTCTCGCTTCCTTCCAAGCTTCTATCTCTTCGAACCGTTCGATCTTCACGGTGCTTCCGTTCACGCGCGATGTGGAACCTCGAACTCCGAACTTCGAACCACGAACTAGCGCTTCTCGCCCTCCAGGTGTACCTCTTCTCCATCCTTCCTGTACTTCCTCCCACACGCGGCGCAGGCGGCTTTGTCCTTGGCGAACTCGAGGGGCTGACCGCACTGACAGGCCCAGCCGTGGATCCGCGCCGGGTTTCCATAGACGATGGCGTAGGCGGGGACGTCCTTGGTGACGACGGAGCCGGCCCCGACGAAGGCGTGCTCCCCGAGCGAGTGCCCGCAGACGATCGTCGCGTTCGCGCCGATCGTCGCACCGCGATGGATCACGGTCTTCAGGTACTGGGAGTGGTCGGTGGGGAAGCGGGAGCGCGGGCGGTAGACGTTGGTGAAGACAGAGCTCGGTCCGCAGAAGACGTCGTCTTCGACGGTGACGCCTTCGTAGACGGAGACGTTGTTCTGGATCTTGACGTTCTTGCCCACGGTGGCGTTCGGCCCGATGAGGACGTTCTGGCCGACGCTCGTGCCTTCGCCGATCGTCGTCCCGCGCATGATGTGCGAGAAGTGCCAGATCTTCGTGCCGCGACCGATGGTCACCCCGTCGTCGACGTACGACGACTCGTGGACGAAGTAGCCCTTGTCCTCTGAAGCTCTGGTCTGCACTGGCTTTTCTCCTTCTTTCATCGATCGCGCCGCGGCCTCGAGGACGCGGACGACGCGGAGGCCGTCCTCACCGTCGCTTGGCGGCGGGCTCCCGGTCCGGACGCTCTCGAGGAACGTCTCGGCCATGGCGCGGAGCGGCTCCCCTTTCGGGATGGGGATCGACTCGACGCCCCCGCGGCGCGGGCGGAGCAGTCCCTCGACGTGCTCGGCGCGGGCGTCGTGGAGGAAGAGCTGCGCCTGCTTCTCGCTATCGTCGAAGACGGCCATCTTCTCCTCACCGACGACGGTCAGCCGCCGCGTCTTCACCGGGTCGAGCCAGCTCACGTGCACGTGGCCGACCGCTCCGGATGGGAAGCGGAGCGTCACGAAGGCGACGTCCTCGATTCCGGGCTGGAGGTATGCGGCGCCGTGGGCGGCGACCTCGCTCGGTTCCTCTCCCAGGAGGTAGAGGATGACCGAGATGTCGTGCGGCGCGAGGCTCCACAGGGCGTTTTCCTCCGTGCGAATGACGCCGAGGTTCAGGCGCTCGCTTGAGAGGTGAAGGAGCCGTCCAAGCCGCCGTTCCTCAACGAGCCGTTTCAGCTCGCGGACGGCCGGGTGGTACTCGAGGAGGTGGTCGACCATGAGGATCGTCCCTTTCTCCTTCGCGAGCTCCACGAGCTCCGCGGCGTCCCGTGCGGTGAGGGCGATCGGCTTCTCCACCAGGACGTGACGGCCGACGGCGAGGGCCTTGCGGGCGAGCTCGGCGTGGGCCACCGCCGGGGCGGCGATCACCACCGCGTCGATGCCCTCGAAGACGGGCCCCTCCGAGACGCGGATCCCTGGGTGTTCGGTCTTCATCGCCGTTCGGCGCGCCTCGCGGGGGTCACAGACGAGGACGTGCTCGTCCCCCAGAAGCTCGCAGAAGACGCGCACGAGGTTCTGGCCCCAGCCGCCGGCACCGAGGATCGAAACCCGCATCCTACCCCGCCCCCAGGCGGACGACCTTCGGGGAGGAGATTCCCTTCGTGGCGTTCCGCGCGTCGAAGATGAGCGGGGCGTGCTTCACAACGGCCTGGTAATCCACGTTCGAGTGGCCGGCCGTGATGACGACGAGGTCCTGAGCCGCGAGGGTCGCCGGCGTGAGAGAAACGCTCTTCAGGGCGATTCCGTCCCGGTCGAACTCAGGAATGTAGGGATCGTGGTAGGAGAGGATCGCACCTCGCTCGACGAGAAGCCGCGCCACCTTCAGGGCGGCCGACTCCCGCAGGTCGTCGATGTCGCGCTTGTAGGCCATGCCGAGGAGCAGAACCTTCGCTCCCTTAAGGGCCTTCCCCCGGTCGTTCAGGGCCTCCATGCACCGGCCGACGACGTGCGCGGGCATGGCGTCGTTCACCTGGCCGGCGAGCTCGATGAACTGCGTGGTGAAGCCGTACTCCTTCGCCTTCCAGGAAAGATAGAAAGGATCCAGTGGGACGCAATGTCCACCAAGACCTGGCCCCGGGTAAAACGGCATGAACCCGAACGGCTTCGTCTTGGCCGCCTCGATGACCTCCCACATGTCGATCTTCATTCGCTCGCACAGCATGGCAAGCTCGTTCACGAGCGAGATGTTCACGATGCGGAAAATGTTCTCCAGGAGCTTCTCCATCTCGGCGACGCGCGGCGAGGAGACGGCGAAGATCTCCCCGTCGATCACTCGCTCGTACAGGGCTTTCGCCACCGCCGTGCAGGACGGCGTCACCCCGCCGACCACCTTGGGCGGGAAGGATGATCTCTTCAGTCGTCCCCGGATAGGTCGTGCTCTCGAGGACCACGAGCTGGCCTCTGTGGAGATAGGGGAGCGCGAGTTCCACCACGCTCTCGATGTAGCTCGTGTCGGGCTGCTTGTTCTTGTCGAGGGGGGTCGGCACGCAGATCGTCACGACGTCGACCTCCCCGACTGCGGAGAAGTCCTGCGTCGCGCGCAGCTTGCCCGACTTGACGACCAGGGCGAGCTCGCTCGCGAGGATGTCGGGGATGTAGTTCTCTCCGCGGTTTACCTGTGCTACCCGGTCGGCCTTGCGATCGATTCCGACGACGGTGAACCCGGCCTTGGCCTTCTCCACCGCGAGGGGGAGGCCGACGTACCCGAGGCCAATCACCGCGACCTTGGCCTCGCCGTGGGCAATCTTCTTAAGGAGCGCCTCAGCGTGAGTCATGCGCCCTTTTTAACCCATCGAATGGGCGTTCACAAGGCCACGCGACCGAGCGCGCTTCGTCCCTCGCGGTGAGTCTGCCCGCTTGGCTCTCCTACCGGAGCGCATGGAAGAGGCTCCAGCTTCCCAGGAGGACCACGGCGACCGCGACGGCAAGAGCGAACGAACGTTGTGGAAGGCGGCGCACGGTCAGGGCGGCGAAGGGAACGGCGAGGACCGCGCCGAGAAGCAGGGGCGGGCGGCGACGTGCCACGACGTCCCCGGTCTCAAGATGAGGTAGGAGGCGATGCCGACGAGGCACGTGAACGCCTCGGCGAAGCTCGTGATCCCGACCGCGTTCTTGGCCGTGACGCCGGAGACAATCCGGCTTGGTATCAAGAGCGGACTCTTGCGGTCCACAGACTGAGCCTAGACACATCCTGCCTGATCGCGCGGGGTCTCCAAGAGGTGTGCCGATTGCCTGCTATTGTTGGCCGCGCGGGAAGACCTAGACCGCTTCCTTGTCGATCGCGTTGTAGCATGTAGCGAGTGGCCAGTAGCATGTGGCGGGTGGGAGGCGGCGTGTGGCATGTGGCAAGTGGCTTGTGGGGATACCGAAGTCCAAGTCTCCCGGCGAGAGCCCGCTGGGCCAGCGAGCCGGACTCAAGCTACTGGGTCCCGGTTGTCGCCCCAGCGGCAGCGTTGTATGCTGGAGGCATGAAGACCACGCAGTACGTTCATTGGCAGCACGGAGCCATGTGGATCGGGTACTTGGTCGAGTTCCCCGACTACTGGACTCAAGGCGAGACTCACGAAGAACTGGCAGAGAATCTCAAAGACCTCCATCAAGAGCTCGTGAGCGGCCAAATCCCCGAGGTCCGGCGCCTGGCCGAACTGCACATTGCATGAATCGGCAGGACCTGATTCGGGGAATCGAGAAGAACGGCTGCATCCTCATTCGCCACGGGGCGCGACATGACTGGTACCAGAACCCGAAAACGGGGGCGTGTCAACCCGTCCCCAGGCATCGCGAGATCAAAGAGCCTCTTGCGAACCACATCCTCAAAGAACTGAAGTAGGGTGCTGTCACGCGTTTTCTGGCCTACCGCATCGGCGCAAGGGAAACGCGGCCCGTAGTCCGGGAACCGCCAGCTTGTAGCACGTAGCTTGTGGCGCGTGGGAAGACCTCGTTCGGGCGCGGCGCCTGTGTTTCTGGATCTACATGCTACAAGCCACGTGCCCAGTTGCGTGGTCGTGGTGTATACTGAACACACCACGGAGGTGCACCATGACGCGGTTGTCGGCCGACATTGACCCGAAGATCCTCGAGGAAGCGCAGCGCGTCTCGGGGTACAAGACCAAGCGCGAGGCGATCGATCGCGCGCTGCGGGAGTTCGTCGCGCGACGTCGGGCCCAGGAACTCTCGAGTCTTGCGGGCAAAGAGCTAGTCGAGATGAGTGCAGAGGAGCTGGCCCGGTGGCGTTCCGGCGCAAAGGGTCCGTAATGACGGGGCCTGCGTCGGTGCTGCTTGACACATCTGCGTGGATTGCCTTCTTCGCCCCCGCCGGGCATGGGGTCCTGAAGTTAGAGGTTCAGAAAGCCCTGAACGAGGAACGCGTCTTCACGTGTGCGGTCGTGCGGACGGAGCTTCTGGTGGGGGCACGGGACCGCGCGGCCTTCACGAAACTCGATCAGCTCTTGAGCTCTCTTCCCCAAGCTCCGATAGATGACGCGTTGTGGTTACGCGCCGCCGGGTTGGGGTTCGCTTTGCGGAAGAAGGAAAGGTCGATTCCGCTTCCAGATCTGCTGGTCGCCGAGGTGTGCCGGTCCCACTCGCTCGAGCTGTGGCACCTCGACGAGCACTACGAGGCAATTCGCAGGCAGGCGCGGTTCGCGACGCGGAGCTTTCTCGGCGCGTAGCCGGTTCACGTGAGCGCAACTCTCTGGAGTCCCACAAACTCGGGCTGTTCCTGGTCAGGATCCTCCTCCAGACAGAGTGCGATCGCTTCACGGATGTTCTCGAGGAGTTCGTCGACGGTCCGACCTTGGGAGTAGCATCCGTTCAGCCCAGGCACTTCGCCAACGTAGAAACCGTCTTCGTCTCTTTCGATCAGTACGTAGAAGTCATGATGGGCCATGGTCAGAGCCTCCTCTCTGCTCGCGCACACATCCCAGACGCGGGGTCGGAGAACCCATACTACCTCCTTCGGATTCTCGTGGGGAAGGCGTCCGCGGGCCGTGTTCCATGGCCCGCAGGCCGGAGTCTCTAGTCCGGAGCCCAAGTTTGTCTGGTCAACGAAGGGGGCAACTGACCACGGACTACGGACCGCGAACCGTGAACGCGGTCATCGAGCTACGCTACCGTTTCAAGTACGCGAGGACTTCCTGCTTGAAGGCGACGAAATCCTTGACGCGCTCTGTGAGCGCTTGGTAGACAAGCCGGTCGTCTATCTGCGCGTACTCGTGGACGAGCACGTTCCGGAATCCCTTCATCTCGCGAATCCTCGCGCCCATCTCCGGGGAGAGCACACGTCCCTCGGTCAACTTGTGGATCAGATCCTCCTCCTCGGCGGGCAATCCAAGGCGTAGGTTGGTCACGAGGACGGAGCAGATGTCGATGACGACCTCGACCGAGAGTTGAAGCAGCCTCTCGCACGCTCGTTTCTTCTCCACTCCTTGGTACTCGGCGAATGTCCGAGGCGCGATATCGGCCAGCTCACGAAGGTAGCCGTCCAACCGGTCGGCTTTGATCAGAATTCGCTCCCGATCGAGTTCAGCCACTGGCAACCGCCTCCAGGTATCTGTCGTGGATGTGTCGGAAGTCCTCGAAATGCCGGGCAGTCTGGAATGCCATGTCGTACAGCCTTGTCTCGTCACGACAGAAGAGGACTCTCCCTTCTCTCAGCACCCTGACGCGGAGGTGAAGCGGGAGCTGCTGGAAAACCTGTATGTCAAGGTCGAAGGACGCGAGGTACACCACTCTCTTTTGGGACTGCCCGAGGCCGTCGAACCGCTTGTCCTCCAATACGAGACACACGTCGACGTCCGATGTGGCGCAAGCCTTCCCTCTTACCTCGCTGCCGAACAGGATGACGGCCAGTACGTCATGATCGTTCTTCGCGGTCTCAATGAGACGAGCGATTGCTGCGGCGTTTCCGGCCTGCATCTCTCGGCCCTCCTTCGAGCACTTGCGCGTCAAATGACTACCAGTTCGTGATTGTAGCACGGCGTGGGGCGGCAAGGTGAGCGGCAGGGGCACCGAGGCTTGAGGTCGATGGTCCGAGAACCGGGAACCGAATTCACAGAGCCCGTTGAGTTCGCAGAGCTCACGGCGTTCGTGAGGGGCACTGACGGGAGGGGCAGGGCCTTGGGAGCTCCTCGAACTGAACGAGCTCCATGGCTAACTCGCTCTTGCTTCCAGTCCTCGAACAACGACCCCAGAGCACAGGCTGTGTCCCGTTACATTCCCGCACTGGCCGCAATCAGGCTATGATGGGACGATGAACCGATACCGAGACTGGCTCGATCAGGCGCGCGCCGATCTCGATCACGCGAGAAAGAGCGTCGCTCTAGGTGACTATGCATGGGTGTGCTTCGCTGCGCATCAGGCCGCGAAAGCAGCTACCAAGGGCCTGCACTCGCGGCGAGGTCAAATCGCCTGGGGTCATTCCGTCGCGGCGTTGCTGCGAGAGCTTCCTGACGAGGTTCGCCTGAATCTCGAGCTGATGGACGCGGCGAAGGCGCTCGATCGGCATTACATCCCGACCCGCGACCCGGATGCCCACCCGGCGGGATCTGCGGGCGACAACTACTCCGCCGCCGACGCAGAAGCTGCCGTATCGTTTGCTTCAAGGATCGTCGATCACTGTGAACGCGCGAGTCTGGACAATCGATCGTGAGGCGATCCTCAATCGCCTTCGCACATGGGCGCAAGCGCTGGCCGCCGAGGGGAACATAGTGGCGGTCATTCTCTTCGGCTCGCTTGCCCGCGGCGATTGCACGGCGAAGAGCGATGCTGACGTGGTCGTTCTACTCTACCAAGATGATCGCCCGTTCCACGAGCGCCTGCTCAACGGAAGCCCTGACGACATTCGGCTCGGCGTCGACGTCTTCCCCTACACGCTTGCGGAGGCGCGGCGCTCCGTCGCAGAGGGGTGGGGAGTGATGCGCCCCGCGCTCGCCGACGGCGTAGTGCTGTTTGAACGTGACCGCGTTCTTGACGGTCTCCGAAGCGTCCATGGCCACCAGGCGGCGTAGCTTGTGGGGAGAGGCGGTCGAGAGTTCGTGGTCCGAGAACTGGGAGCCGGGAAGCGGCGCGGAGCACCTGACTTGTAGTACGTGCACCGTGGGAAGACCGGGTCCATTTCGGAGGCGCCGTGTCGCTACACGGAGCTTGCGCTGTCTCGTCGGTGGGGGGCGCCAGAGGATGACGGATGCTCAGATTCGGAGGTGAGCCGATGAAAGCGGTGCGGCGCGACGAGGAGTTCAAGATCCGGTTCACGGTCGAGGAGAGAGATCTGATCCTCAAAGTGGCCCTTGTCGATGGCGCCGTGGCGGAGCTGCTGCGCCGGGCGACGGATGTCGAGTGCGGCGAGATCGCGGTCTCCTGTTCGGCGGACGTCCTGGACGACTTCCTTGGGGCGATCGCGGCTGCAGCGAATCATTGCGATGAGGCAGGGCTCCGCTCTCGTCTCGACCGGTTGTATGATCGCTTGGAGAAGCTGGAGCGCACGCTGTTGGCGCTGGATGAGTAGCGGTGTGTCCGGGTTGCAGAGGCTCTGGGCACGCCTTAGAAAAGGGGGGCGTCGTGGCGGAGAACGTCTACGTTTGCCAATTCAAGGTCGAGTTGCGTGGCATCGAGCCGGCGATCTGGCGGCGAATCCAGGTCCCCGAGACTGCGTCGCTGTGGGACTTACACGTCGCGATCCAGGATGCAATGGGGTGGCAGGGCTATCACCTTCACGTGTTCTCATTCCTTGGAACGCGCGACAAGGTAGGCATTCCTCTCGACGAGGAGACCGGTTCGTTCAGGATCCTTCCCGGATGGAAACGGAGAGTAGACAAGTACTTGTCTCACCAGGCTCCCCTTGGCTTGTACGAGTACGATCTAGGGGACTCATGGTTTCACGAGATCCGCTTCGAAGGCGAATCTCGTAGGGCGAAGCGAGGCGTCTACCCTCGCTGTCTTGCGGGGGCTCGCCGGTGTCCCCCTGAGGACTGCGGCGGGCCTTCGGGGTACGTGGAATTCCTCAAGGCGATCTCGAACCCAAAGCATCCGGAGCACGACTTCTTGTTGCAGTGGGCCGGCGGGGCCTTTGATCCTGAGGAGTTTAGCCCGAGAAGGGTTCGGTTCTCCGATCCCGAAGAACGATGGCGGCAGGCGTTCGAGTCGTGAGCGGAACGGGGCGGAAAGGCGTCCCGGGCCCTTGGTTTGGGAACCGAGCCTGCGGGCCATGGACCCGGGACGGAGGATTCCGAACTCCGCCAGACGGACTCTACGCTTCGTGCCGGCGATCGCGCTCGGTGACCCAGACGGTTTCGCTCGTGAGCGTCGCGCCGAACCGGCCGCGACTCGACACGGCGGCCCATTCGTCCGGGGTGTAGACGAGGAGGTCGACGGGCACGGGAAGCGTTGCGGTGTCCCATCCGAGGCTCCGCTCCGCGACTCGGACGGGCGCTCGATCAACGATCGCGACGACGTCGAGGTCGCTGCCTACGCTCCAATCGCCACGCGCACACGATCCGAAGTACCCGATGCGGACAACCTCCGGGTGCAGGTGGACGGCTCGCCCGGCCCAATGCTTGAGAGCGGCCACGACGTCATCGCGACGGGGCCATACGAGCACGGACGAAGTCAAGGATCTCACGGGCATAGCGAATGGCCTCCTCGCTTTGGAGGGGGCCGTAGTGCTCAAACGGGGCCCCTTCGGACTGGCTGTTCGGATGGCGGGCGGGAATGTAGAAGTTGTCGCGGACTCTTCCCTCTTCAATCAGCGTTTCGGAGGCTTCTGCCGTCGCAGGGAGGTCCACGAGGAGCCTGGCGACCGCATGTCCCCACGCTTCCTGTCCGAGGTGGAGGTGAAGC
>JAPLGE010000126.1 GCA_026390315.1 Candidatus Bipolaricaulota bacterium | reverse complement strand
GTCTTTCCTTCCACGACCGTCTCCGCTCTGACGACCTTCTCCACCGGCCTCACTCCCCAGGAGCACGGCATGGTCGGCTACCGGCTCTACCTTCGGGAGACGTCCTCGATCACGAACATGATTCGCCTCTCGCTCCTCGGGTCGACGAAGGGAGACTCGGCCGTGGATTGGGGGATCGACCTGGAGACCTTCCTCGCGGGGCCGCGCCTCTCGGAGAGCCTTCGCCGGCTTGGCGTCGAGAGCCACGTCGTCTTGCCGCGGCGGATCTCGTCGAGCGGCCTGTCCCACCTGCTCTACGGCGCCACCGATCAGCTCCACCCGTCGACCAACCTCTCGGACATGCTGGTCGCCGCCCGCCGCGCCGTGCAGCGAGCCACGGGGAAGGCCTTCGTCTACCTCTACTGGAGCGAGACCGACTCGATCGCGCACGCCCTCGGGCCCGAGAGCGAGGAGTCCACCGCCGAGCTGCGCTCGGTCGACGCGGCCCTCGGGCGGGAGCTCGGCGAGGCGTGCGGGACCGTCTTCATGATCACCTCCGATCATGGGTTCGTGACCATGGAGAGGCAGGACTACGCCCGGATCGACGAGGATCCTCTTCTCATGCGCGACCTCGTCCTCCCGCCGGTAGGGGAACCGCGCGCCTCGTACCTCTTCGTGCGCGAGGGAAGACGCCGCGCGGTGGCCGATCGGATCGCGGAGCGGTTCGCGGGCGACCTCGTCTGCCTCGACTCGCACGAGGCGCTCGAACGCGGGCTCTTCGGCCGAGGGGACGTTCATGCGGCGGTACCTGACCGGATCGGGGACCTCGTCGTCGCCTCGACCGGCCGGAAGGGGCTCTACTACCCCTACCCCGGCTCGGTGATGCTCCAGGGCATGCACGGTGGGCTGACGAAGGAGGAGATGCTCGTCCCCCTCATCGTCTCGCGACTCTAGAGGAAAGGAGGAGGCATGATCACAACCGGCAGGAGCCGCAAGGTGGAGGCCCTCGACCTGCACGACGGCGAGCGGGTCTTCCACGTGACGAAGCGCGTGTTGATCGGCCCCGACCAAGGGGCGAAGAACTTCGTCATGCGTCTGTTCACCCTCGGCGAGGGGGGATCGAGCGCCTACCACGCACACCCCTGGGAGCACGAGATCTTCGTCGTGGCGGGGAAGGGGAAGGTGAAGTCGGAGACGGGGAGCGTGGCGGTCACGGCGGGGGATTTCGCCTTCGTCCCGCCGATGGAGGAACACCAGTTCTCAAACGCGGGCCCCGAGCCGTTTGAGTTCATCTGCGTCGTCCCCGCGAGCGGCGAAGGCTAGACGTGGCGGAGCGCGTCCTCGTCTGCATGAGCGGCGGGGTCGACAGCACGGTCGCTGCGCTTCTCCTCCTCGAGGCAGGGCACGACGTCGCTGGGGTCACCTTCTGGTTCTGGTCGTTCCCCGGCGCGCCGGACTACGCGGGGAAGACCAAGTGCTGCTCCCTCACGAGCGCGTCCCTCGCCGCGCAGGAGCTCGGCATCCCTCATCGGACGATCGATGCAAGCGAGGACTTCTACAACCTAGTCCTCAAGGACTTCACAGCGCGCTACCGGCGAGGCGAGACCCCCAGCCCTTGCGGCCGCTGCAACCGCCTCCTGCGCTTCGGTCTGGCCCTGCGCCTGGCCGCAGAGGAGGGGTTCGACCGGGTTGCGACCGGGCACCACGCCCGGATCGTCGTGGGCGATTCGGGACGTCGCGAACTCCACCGGGCGAAGGACGCGGCCAAAGACCAATCCTACTTTCTCTACGGCCTGCGCGAAGACGACCTCGAGCGTCTCGCCTTTCCCGTCGGGACCCTCGCCAAGGAGGAGGTCTTCGCGGTCGCGAGGCGCCGAGGCCTGCACGCGGCCACTCTCCCTGAGAGCCAGGACCTCTGCTTCGCGCTCGAGGGCAAGGTGGACTTCCTCTTCCGCGCCGAGGACTTCGCCCCCGGGCCGATCCTCGATCGCGAGGGCCGCGTGCTCGGCGAGCATGAGGGACTCCCGCGCTACACGATCGGTCAGCGCCGCGGCATCGGGATCTCCTCCCCTCACCCCCTGTACGTCGTCGCGCTCGACCGAGCGACGAACGCCCTGGTCGTGGGAGAGGAGAGGGACCTCTACTCCTGTGGACTCGAAGCGGTCGAGGCGAGCTTTCTCTCCGGCGAACCGCCGGCTGACGGGACGAGGGTCGAGGCGAAGGTCCGCTACCGTTCCCCGCCCGTCCCCGCGAGGTTCCATGCTGCGCCGGGCGCGGGATTCCTGCTTGAGTTTGACTCGCCGGAACGGGCCGTCACCCCGGGCCAAGTCGTCGCCCTGTACGACGGGGACCGACTCCTTGGCGGAGGGACGATAGCGCGGGCCGTGCCTCTGAACGAGGGCCCGCCGTGGCCCGAATCAAGGGCCGGACCTATAATGGGTTGCGAAAGTGCGCCTCGGAGGGGTGGGTGAGCGGACGAAACCACCGGTCTTGAAAACCGGCGAGCCGCGAGGTTCCGCGGGTTCGAATCCCGCCCCCTCCGCCCGGTTGCGTCGGCGTCTCGTTGACTGACACCTCAAACGAAGCTAGAATCCGATCGCTCGGAGGGGTAGTCAAGCGGTCCAAGACAACGGTTTGCTAAACCGTCGACGGGGAATACCTCGTCCGCGGGTTCGAATCCCGCCCCCTCCGCCAGGATGCGCCCGTAGCTCAGCGGATTAGAGCGTCGCGCTCCGGACGCGAAGGTCGGAGGTTCGAGTCCTCTCGGGCGTACAAGAAGGCAAGATAGTATAGAAGAGACTTTCCGCCGTTAAGTCGGTCGGCCCGACCCCCGCGCTAGCCGCACCGCCCTCTCACGAAGCTCGAGCGAGTACTTCGATGGTCTCCCCATGTCTCACGGACTCCTTTCCCCAGGATGCGATCTTCCTGGAAACGGAGCCTCCGTCAAACCCGGGGCGGTTCAGATTGAAGGCCTGTAGGTTCCTTATCGGTGTCGCTCAAGCCATTCCAGAATGGCGTAAACACTGCCGGTAGCCAGGGCAATGCTCGTATCCGCCGCGCCATAATACAGGCGGATCGTGTCACCGTCAGGAGCAATTGTGCAGCCGCAAGGAAAGACGACGTTGTCCACATCCCCGTGCCGCTC
>JAPLGE010000218.1 GCA_026390315.1 Candidatus Bipolaricaulota bacterium | reverse complement strand
TCGACTCTAGAGGCAGCGTGGCAGTCGTGGAAGCGGCGGGCCGGAAGACAACGCTTACGAGCGAGTTTGCCAACGTTGTCGGGCTTGCGTGGTCGCCGAACGGGCGTGGGATCTGGTTCTCGGCCGTGGCGACTGGCAATCGGCAGAGTCTCTTCGCCGTGACTCTAGAAGGCAGGGTGCGCAGTGTCGCTCGATTCCCGTCGGGTATCGTCCTCTACGACGTGGCTCCGGATGGCCGCGTCCTGCTCGCCTCCGAACGGGAACAGACAGGCATCCGCGGCAGGCCTCCCGCGGCCGACAAGGAGAGAGAGCTCGGCTGGCTCGACTTCCCCTGGCCTCGGGCGCTCTCGGCCGGCGGCACGATGCTGCTCCTGGATGACATGGGTGAGACCGCCGCCGGAACCTACACCGTCTATCTCAGAGGCATGGACGGATCGCCCCCGGTGCGGCTCGGGGAAGGCGCCGGGTGCGCGCTCTCGCCCGATGGCCGGTGGGCGCTCGCGATTCGCTACGGCCCGCCCCATCGGATGGTTCTGATGCCGACCGGTTCAGGGGAAACGGTCGCCCTGCCACCAGGCCCGGTGGAGACCTACCAGTCCGCGGGATGGCTCTCGGACGGCCGCCGGATCGTGTTCGTCGGCGCCGAGCGCGGGCGTCCACAACGGACCTGGGTGCAGGAGCTTCCCGGCGGACCGCCGAGCGCAGTGACTCCCGAGGGCGCCGTCGGTGTCACGACGTCCCCCGACGGAGGGTGGCTAGCCGCGGTCACACAGGATTTCACGCTCATGCTCTTCCCGTTACAGGGCGGGGAGCCCAAGCCCCTGGCGACGCTCGCCTTCAGAGAAAAGGTCAGCCAGTGGAGCGCTGACGGCGGGACGCTGTTCGTCAGCCACGGGGGAAACCACCTCGATGTGTTCTGCATTGACGTCCAGTCCAGAGAGAGAAAGTTGTGGAAGACGTTCGAGGTGCCCGATCCTGCCGGCGTGCGTGTGTTCGACTTCGTCGTCACGCGGGATGCACGCGGCTACGCGTACGGCTACATGCGAATTCTCGACGAGCTATATCTTGTCGAAGGTCTGAAGTAGGGAGGCACTGATTCGCATGCTGAAGGCAAGCACTTCGCTCGGTCCGTACAAGCTCCTCGCTCCACTCGCGGCGGGCGGGATGGGGAGGTTCTTCGTACCTGACGTCGTGCACAGAGGCCCGGAGCGCGGGGCCCTTTCGCTGTCACCGCAACCCGCAACTCGGAGGTACATGGCCATGTCTCAGCTCAAACTCGTTCTGACGTCGTTTCTCGTCGCGCTGATCGCTCCGCTCGTTCCGGCGCAGACCGCACCCGCTCTCGTGCTCGAGCACGCGAACGTCATCGACGGAATTGCGCCGGAACCGGCTCGGGACGTCACCGTGGTGGTGGAGGACGGGAGGATCGTGAGCGTATCGCCCACGCCACCGTCCCTTCCCCCCGGTGCGCAGCGATTCGATCTTGCCGGTCGCTGGTTGCTCCCTGGCTTGATCGACGCCCACGTTCACACGGATAGCATGGAAGGCGCCCACAGCATGCTCGCCGCCGGCGTGACGACGGGGCGCAGCATGTTCACCAACCACTACGCCGACGTCGGCTTGCGCGAGC
>JAPLGE010000032.1 GCA_026390315.1 Candidatus Bipolaricaulota bacterium | reverse complement strand
ATCCGGGCCGTCAGCGCCGGCATCTCCCACACCGTGCGGCCGACGCAGAACTCCTCGAATCCGCGCAGCTCGGTCACGTGGAAGCGGGCGTCCCTCACGCCCCCTTTCTTGTCGAGATGGAGCGTGATCTTCCCGTGCCCTTCTACCCGCGTCACCGGCTCGATGCGAATCTCGCGTTCCATAGCGGCTCCTTACCCGAACTTCAGGTCCTGTCCGACCAGCACAGGCGACAGGCCCTCGAGCAGCGCGAGGATTGCCTTCCCGATCAGCGCGGCCGGCGGAGGGCAGCCATGGAGGTAGAGGTCGACCCGAATCTCCTCGTGCAGCGGCGAGACCCTTGCCAAAAGCGCCGGGACCTCCCCGCACGGTATGGCTCCGTTCGACGTGCGCGCCTTCCCGTAGAGCCGCTCGACCAGCCGGTCCGTGGGGATCCCGTTCCGCATTCCCGGAACGTTGCCCGTCACCGCGCAGTCGCCCAGGGCGATCACGATCCGCGACTTCTCCCGCACGCGGTGGGCGTGCTCCCGCTGCTGCTCGTTCGCCACGGCCCCCTCGACCAGCGTCACGTCGACTCCCGCCTCGGGGAAGTCCTTGAGATCCGTGAGCGGGCTGTTCCAAAGTTCGATCCGGCCGGCGAGGTCGACGAGCGCCTCGTCGAGATCGAGGAGAGACATGTGGCAGCCGGAGCACCCGCTGAACCAGACCGTGGCCAGCTTCACCTTAGGCAAGGCCCCTCCTTTCCACGAGCTCGGCGACAAGTCCGGGGTCCTTCTCCATCTCGGCCGCGGCCTTCCCCTTGAGGACGATCGCCCCCGTCGGGCAGACCTGAACACACTTCCCGCACCCCGTGCAGCTTTCCGCCTTTCCCCAGTCCACGGCCAGGTCCGTGATCATGCGCGCCCGTACCCCTCGCTCGCCCGTCCCCCAGGTGTGAGCCCCTTCGACCTCGGCGCAGACCCGCACGCACCGGCCGCACAGGACGCAGCGGTTGTGATCGATGAGGAAGCGCGGATGGGTCGCGTCGAGCGGAAGGCGCGGATAGACGTAGGGAACGCGCACCGAGTGCATCTCGACTTCGTTCGCGAGGTCCTGGAGCTCGCAGTGCCCGTTCGAGACGCACACCGCGCAGATGTGGTTCCGCTCGGCAAAGAGGAGCTCGACGACCGTCCGGCGCAGCTCCTTCACCCGCTCGGTCTTGGTCTCGACCTCCATCCCCGCCGCGGCCGGCCTGACGCAGGCCGGAACGACCTCTCCCTTCACCTCGACGAGACAGACGCGGCAGACCCCCGCCTCGCACAGCCCGTCCAGGTGACAGAGGGTCGGAATGAGGATCCCGTTTAGCTTCGCGGCCTCCAGGATCGTCGCCCCGGCCGGAGCGCGCACGTCCCGCCCATCGATCCGCAGGACCATCTCGTTCACCGTGACTCCCTCCTCCTCTCCGGTCGCCATCGGGCGAGGCCCACGACCACCTTCGGGGCCGTCCCTGGGAATCGCCCTCACGAGCCGAATTTCGGGCTCCAGTTGTTGTAGTTGAAGAGCATCGGCAGGACCCGACCGCTGAAGCGCCCGAGCCCTCCCAGAGCCGCTGTGCGCTCGGAGAACCCGGCCGACCCGTCTGGAAGAACGCTCCGTCCCACGAAAAGGACCGGAACCGGCTCGGCCGTGTGATCCCCGTAGTCGGCCGGCGTCGTGTGATCCCCCGTGAACGCGAGGTGAGTCGTATCCCAGTCGATTCCCTCGAGCAGTCGGCCGAAGAGCTCCGCGTCGATCCGCTCGATGAACGCCGTCTTCGCCCGGGCGTCCTTGTCGTGCGCCGCGTTGTCGGTTCCCTTCACGTGGAGGAAGACGTAGTCGAGGCGCTCGAGAGCCGAAAGCGCCGTCTCGGCCTTCGAGCGAAGGTCCGTGTCGACTCCGCCCGTCGCCCCCGGCGCGTCGACCCGCTCCATCCCGCAGGCGAGCGCGACCCCGCGGTACAGGGCGCCTCCGGCAACGACCGCTCCCCGCACGCCGTAGAGCGCCTGGATCGACTGAAGGTGCGGGAGGCGGGACGCCCCGCGGAGGAGGAGGACGTTCGCCACAGGCTTGCCGTCCTTCGCCCGCGAGCGGTTCACCGCATGCGCCTCGAGGACCTCGACGCACTTTCGCGTGAACTCGTTCGCGGCCGTCGCCGTCCGCCGCGCCGCCGCATCGTCCCACTGGAGGGGGTGTGCGTCCGGTACGAGCGCGCCCACTTCGTGCGGGTCGGTCTCCCCCACGCGCCAGGAGAGGCCCTCTCCGCGCAGGATGAACGCGCCGCGATGTT
Source organism: Candidatus Bipolaricaulota bacterium (assembly GCA_026390315.1). Classification (GTDB taxonomy): domain Bacteria; phylum Bipolaricaulota; class Bipolaricaulia; order UBA7950; family UBA9294; genus JAPLGE01. The sequence continues at coordinate 12,499 of JAPLGE010000032.1, read as the reverse complement.
GGGTGCTCGGGAGGAACTCGAGGGTAATCCCTGGCTCTTCCACGAGCCGGATTCCGTTCAGGGCGCGCGCCAGATCCGCCTGCCCCGACGCGATCCGTCCCGCGCGACGGTCGAGCAGTCTGAGTCCGCCCGGCGTGCGCTCCACGGTGGCGAAGTTGGCGCGAAAGCAGACGTCGCCCGGCCCCACGGCCATGCCCATCCCCAGGCACTCAAAGACGCCCCGGCCGGTGTAAAACTCGTGTGGGTCGTACCCGAGGAGGGAGAGGTGCGCGGTGTCGCTCCCCGGCCGGATCCCCGGCCCGATGGGATCGACAAGGCCGCTCGCGCCGCCGCGGGCGAGTTCGTCCAGATTGGGCTTCCGCGCGGCTTCGAGACACGTCTTTCCCCCGACGTCCGTCGGACGCCCGCCCAGCCCGTCAGCAACGATCAGGATCGCCTTCACTCGCACCCTCCGGAACCGCGCCAACGTTACCCGCAGACTGGCGAAAGTTCAAGCCGGAAGCTCACTCTCGTGAGCGCGCCTCGGACCGAGCCCGGCTTGACCCCGCAGATCCCTTCCCCTACCGTAGGAGGCAGCGACCCGACGAGGAGATATCAAGCGGATGGTCAAACCCGATCTCGTGTCTCATCTTGTCTCTGGCCTTCGTGTCGCCGCGATCCGACTCCCCTCCGACGTCGCGCGTGCCCTGGCCCAGGCACAGGCGCGCGAGGACACCCCTCGGGCCCAAAGTGAGCTCGCCACGATGCTCGCCGCCGTCGACGTCGCCTGTACGGGCTCGGTCCCCCTCTGCCAGGACACCGGAATCCCCACCTTCTTCGTTGAAGCGGGGGAGAGGAGCCCTCACCTGTCCCTCCTGCGCGAGGCGATCCCGGCCGCGGTCCACCGCGCGACGCGCGAGGTGCCCCTCCGACCCAACAGCGTCGATCCCTTCTCCGGACGGAATCCGGGCGACAACTCCGGCCGCGGACTCCCTCCGATCGACTGGCAGCTCATCCCCGGAGACGAGGTCCGCATTCACGTTCGCCTCAAGGGGGGAGGGAGCGACAACGTGAGCGCGCTCTGCATGCTCCCTCCGAACGCGGGGCTCGCGGCCGTGAAGGACGCCGTCCTCGACCACGTCGTCGCCTCGGCCGGGAATCCGTGCCCGCCAACCATCGTCGCCGTCGGAATCGGTGGCGGTTCCGCCCTGTGCCTGCGCCTCGCCGAGCGGACCCTCTGGCGAGCGGTGGGAGAGCGCCACCCCGACGCCCGCGCGGCCGCCCTCGAGGAAGAGCTGCTCGCCCTCGTCAACGAGACGGGACTGGGCCCGATGGGCCTCGGCGGCCGAACCACCGCGCTCGACGTCCACGTGGAGTACGCCTTTCGCCATCCCGCCTCTCTCCCCGTCGGGATCCTGCTCCAGTGCTGGGCCGCCCGCCGCGCGACCGGTCGCTCCGCGTCGGCGACGTGCTCCACGTCTCCGGGCGACTCTTCACCGCCCGCGACTCGGCCCACCGCCTCCTCGCCGGGCTCATTGAGCGGGGAGAGAGGCCTCCGTTCGAGCCCGTGCCGGACGTCGTCTACCACTGCGGGCCGCTCGCCGTCCGGGACGGAGCCAGCTGGCGCGTCCTCTCGGCGGGGCCCACCTCGAGCACGCGGCTCGACCTCTATGGCGGCGCGGCGTACGCCCATTCGACCGGCGGCGCCGGGGCGCTCGCCGCACGGGCGATCACAGAAGTGGAAGGCGTCTTCTGGCTCGAGGAGCTCGGGATGCCCGAGGCCGTCTGGCTCCTGCGCGTCCACCGGTTCGGACCCCTTCTCGTGGCGATCGATAGCGCCGGAGGGAACCTCTACCGCGAGGTCGCGCAACAGGTCGAGACGCAGAGAAGGGCGATCACGGAACGGATCGGGTAGACTCGGCAGGAAGGAGGGCAGATGCCGAAAGAGAAGGAGCCTTCTATTGAGGAACGCCTGGCCAAGGCGAGCCTCCCCGGGAAGACGGCGCCCGCGTGGCACGCCTTCTACCGGGGCAAGGTCGAGACGGCGTTGAAGTGCGCCGTCACGAGCTTCGACGACTTCGGAATCTGGTACACGCCGGGTGTCGCCGCGCCCTGCCGCGAGATCCACTCCGATCCAAGCAAGGTGTTCGAATACACGAACAAGGCGAACGCGGTCGCCGTTGTCTCCGACGGCTCGCGGGTTCTCGGCCTCGGGAACATCGGGCCGCAGGCAGCCCTCCCGGTCATGGAAGGGAAAGCGCTCCTCTTCAAGCACCTCGGCGGAGTCGGGGCCTTTCCCGTTGTGCTTGACACGCAGGACCCTGACGAGATCATCCAGGCCGTCAAGTGGATCGCACCGGGCTTCGGCGGGGTCAACCTGGAGGACATCGCAAGCCCCAAGTGCTTCTACATCCTCGACCGCCTGCGCGAGGAGCTTGAGATCCCGGTCTGGCACGACGACCAGCAGGGAACGGCCGCCGTCACCCTCGCCGCCCTCCTGAACGGCCTCAAGGTCGCAGGGAAGACGCTTGCCGGCTCGACCCTCGCCCTGTTCGGGGTCGGAGCGGCGGGAGCCGCCACCCTGCGCGTCCTCGCCAAAGCCGGGCTTCCTCTCGGCCAGGTCCGCGCCGTCGACCTCGTCGACGGGCGCCCGACGCTCCTCGACCGCCGAATGGATCTCGAGCGGATCTTCCCCTACCGCGGGGAGATGCTCTCCCAGACGAACGCCGAGCGCCTCGAGGGCGGGTACGCCGAGGCCCTCGTTGGGGCCGACGCCCTCCTCTCCTTCACCCGCCCCGGGCCAGGGACGCTCGATCCCAGATGGCTTTCCGCCATGCGCAAGGACTCGATCGCCCTCTTCATGGCGAACCCCGTCCCCGAAGTCTGGCCGTGGGAGGCCAAAGAGGCCGGCGTGCGGGTCGTGGGGACCGGACGCTCCGACTTCCCGAACCAAGTGAACAACTCGATCGGCTTCCCCGGGATCTTCCGCGGGACCCTCGACGTGCGCGCCCGGACGATCACCGATGAGATGACGATCGCCGCCGCGCACGCGATCGCGAAGACCGCGGAGAGAAGCGGCCTCAGTGAGGACCACATCGTCCCGACGATGATGGAGACGGACGTCTTCATCAACGTGGCCGTCGCCGTGGGCCTCGAGGCGGTCCGTCAGGGAATCGCCCGCCGCGTCCTCACGGAGGAGGAGCTCCGCCGTGAGGCCGAGACGACGATCCGCCGGGCTCAGGAGGAGACGAAGATCCTCATGCGCGCCGGGCACATCCCGCCGCCGCCCGACGCGAAGCACACCTGATCCCTCAAGAGGTGTCGCAGAACCCAAAGACCGATCGGACTTGCCCTGACGAAACCGCTCGGGAAGTGGCGTGAGAGGAGCCTAGAAACAAAAACGCCCGGCGCTTCGCGCCAGGCGAAGAGAAGTATACGATATCCGCCCGGGATCGTCAAGGGCGAGACAATTCAAGTATAGGACGTGATTCGAGCCTCGCCGCCCCGGCAGTCCCGCGGCCCTCCTTCGTCACCTCAGGAACTCGACGCGGCCCGTCTCGAGAGTGTAGACCGCTCCGACGATAGAGAGCGTCTCTCCCTGGACAAGATGCGCCAAGACCGGCGTTGAGGCTTCGAGCTCGGCCACGACGCGGACCACGTTCTCCCGCACCGCCCGGTCGAGGACGTACGCGGGGTCGTCTTCTGCCTTCTCGACCGCCGGCCGGATCGTCTCGACGAGGTGGCCGAGGTGTTCGACCGCGTACTCGAGGCTCGCGAGGACTATGTGGTCGACCACGTGCCCGGCCGTCCGCACGACGAAGAGGTCCCCCAGTCCCTGGTCAAACACGATCTCCGGCGGCACGCGCGAATCGGAGCAGCCCAGGATGGCGGCGAACGGCCGCTGCACCGAGGCGATCTCGAGCCGCCGCTCCCGGGTTTGATGCGGCTGGGTCGGCCATCCTCCGGCGTACCGGACGTTCCCGGCGTGGAGCCCCTGCACGGCCCGATCCGCATCGTTTCTTCCCATTCTGCCCTCTCGCCGCTCGCTGGTACCCGATGCCTTCTCGGCGAAGGCCGTGCCCTTGGACGGCCGCGCGGAGCGCGGCGTACCATTCTCTCGCGGAGGCCTTGCCGCGACAAGGCCGCGAGAGGTGGGAAATGCAGTTCAAGCCGAATGGGAGGAGTTGGACGGTCTTCCTTGCAGCGTTGGTCGGCCTCTCCGTCGCGACGGCAGCGGGAGAAGGCCCTGGGATTTCCTTCTCCATCGTGCGCGAGACGCTCGCCATCTTCTTCGCGGCCGGGGACGCTCCGGTGACGGCGCTCTCCGCCGAGGGAAGGTCCGCCCTCTACGTCACGGACGGGAAGAAGCGGGTCGACCTCCTCGGCGCCCCGGGAGAGAGACGGGACGGCGACGCGACGGAGCTCGTCTACGAGACCGCCGACGGCCGCAAGGCGACCGTGAGGGTCGCCCCGGCCGAGGAGGGCGCGTGCCGGGTCCGCTTCACAGTCGAAGGGGAGGGTGAGTTCGAGAAGCTCGGCGCCACGTTCCGCGTCGCGCCGGACGAGGCCTTCTACGGCCTGATGGAGCGAGTGGTGCAGGGGAGCCAGGGCAAGAGCTGGAGCCCCGGGATGACCGAGGGCCTCGATCTCCGCGGCCAGACCGTCGACCTCTACGTCCTCCCCACGGTCGCCGTCTACGCCCCGTTCTACGTTTCCTCGGCGGGGTACGGCGTGTACGTGGAGAGCGACTGGCCGGGGACATACCGCTTCGGGGTCACGGCGGCGGGGAAGACGGTCCCGACCGAGGTGACGATCGAGTACGAAGGGCCGGAGCTCGTCCTCCGCATCATCCCGGGCCCGACGCCGATCGAGGCCGCGGAGCGCTACAGCCGCGCGGTGGGGACCTCGATTCTTCCCCCGAGGTTCGCCTTCGAGCCCTTCCGCTGGCGCGACGAGGTCTGGGACCTTCCGACCTTCTACGACGGGACCCCATACACCGGCCCATACAACTCGATGGTGGTCGAGGACGTCATGATGATGGAGGCGCTGGGGATCCCTTGCTCCGCCTACTGGATCGACCGGCCGTGGGGCCTGGGCTCCTTCGGGTACGGGGATATGGTCGTCGACCCGAGCCGCCTCCCCGACTTCGACGGGATGATCGACTGGCTCGAGTCGAAAGGGAAGAAGACCCTCCTCTTCATCGGGCCCTGGGTGATGGACGCGATGAAGGCCGAGGCGGACGCCAAGGGCTACGGAGTCAAGAACTCGATCCCCTATCTTCCCCAGGGCGTGACGCTTGACTTCACGAACCCGGAGGCGGTCGCCTGGTGGCAGGACGCCCTGATCGGGTTCATCGGCCGCGGAATCGTGGGGTTCAAGCTCGACCGTGGCGAAGAGAACACCCCCGACGGCCAGCTCTTCCGCGGGAGCTACTTCGACGGCACCCCCTACCGCGAGGGGCACAACGCGTATCCCCTGTGGTTCGCGGAGGCCGGGCACGGCGCGCTCGAGCGGGCGGGAGCCGCCGACGGCCTCGTCTTCCTCCGCGCCGGCTGGCGGGGGACGTCGCGCTACGGGATCGTGTGGGGCGGCGACACCGATCCCTCGGAATGGGGCCTGCGCTCGGCGATCATCGCCGTAGAGCGCGCCGCGGCGATCAACTTCCCGATCTGGGGCTCGGACACGGGTGGGTACAACCGCCGCCCGCCGCGGGAGGTCCTCGCCCGCTGGCTTGCGTTCTCCGCGTTCACCCCGTTCATGGAGGTCGGCCCGATGGCGAACCTGGCCCCCTGGTCGTGGCTTCCCGACGGCTCCCGGGACGAACTCACGGCCGCGGGCTACACCTTCAAGACGACCTACGACGCCGAGCTCCTCGCGATCTGGAACCTCTACGCGAACCTCCACAAGGACCTCGCCGACTACACCTACGCGCAGGCGCGCCTCGCCCACGAGCGGGGCACGCCGATCGTCCGGCCGATGATCTTCGCCTACCCCAACCACCCGGGGTACAAGGACCTCTTCGAGCAGTACCTCTTTGGCCCGGACCTCCTCGTCCGGCCGGTGTGGAAGACGGGGACGAAGGAGGTCGAGGTCCAGCTTCCTGAGGGGACCTGGATCGACGCCTGGACGAGGAAGGAGATCGCGGGGCCCACGATCGTCACCGTCAGCACGCCGACCTACGTGATGCCGATCTACGTGCGGAAGGGAAGCTCGGTCGACCTCGGGGACCTCGCGGCCCGCTGGGCGAGGGCGCTCGCCCAGACGAAGACGCCACCCGACCTCAAGGCGCTCGCCCGCACGGTGAAGTAGCGCGGCGTCCTCACTCGCGCTGCCTCGTTGTCTCGTCCCTGCCTTCTTCCTATCCTAGAGCGGAGGGGGCAAGGGCACTCTCGCCCGCCCCAAGGAGAACCCGATGATGAAACGAAAGGCGCTCGTTGCCCTTGTGGGTGGAGTCGCCCTCGGAACGATCGGCACTGCGGCCGCGGCGGCCGACCTCCGCGTGGTGAGCCATGTCGACCTCGGAAGGTACGTTGGGACCTGGTACGAAATCGCAAGCATTCCCGCCTCCTTTCAGAGTCTCTGCACAGGCGGGACCACGGCGACCTACACGCTTCTCCCGGACGGGAAGATCGAGGTCACAAACCAGTGCTACACCGCAAGCGGCGAGCAGAAGAAGGCGATCGGCCGCGCCTGGGTCGCTGACCCGGCAACGAACGCGAAGCTCAAGGTGAGCTTCGTCTCTTTCCTCGGATTCTGGCTCTTCTCGGCCGACTACTGGATCCTCGACCTGGGGCCGAACTACGAGTACGCCGTCGTCGGCCACCCGAGCCGCAACTACGGCTGGATCCTCTCCCGCACGCCCACTCTCTCCGAGGACGTGCTTGCGGGAATTCGCTCGCGTCTCGCTGCTCAGGGCTACGACGTCTCTCGGTTCCGAATGACCGACCAGAGCCGGTTCACCCCGGAGGCGACAGGCGAAACCTCGTGATCTCCTCTCGCGTGTCGCGAAGAGCGCTCGCGGCCGTTCTCCTCGCTCTTCTTCCTTGTCTCTGGGCCGCGGCACAAGACGCCATTCCAGCGCCGATCGACCTCTCCGGAACGTGGGCGGAGATACAGGTCTGCTCGGAGCTGGAGACTCTCCCGATCGTTGGGCGACTGACCGGCACGAGCACCACCCTCCTCCGAGTCGTGATGGAGCAAACGGGAAACTCTCTCGTCATACGAGAGACCTACTGCTCGACCAAGATCGACACCGGAACGGTCATCTCGACCGCCATCCCCGACGCCTTCCTTCGCTCCCTGGGCGAGACTGCGAGGCCGGCCTCACTGGATCTGTCAGGAACGGCGGTCCGGTTCGTCCAGCCCTGGTACACCGAGGTTCGGGGCGCCCACCTCCTCGACCCGGAGAACGACCCTCTTCCCACGAGTCCCGACGACCCGCGCGTGTTCGACCAAGACGGCGACGGGAAGCCCGGCCTGACCGTGCGGCTGAGAGTCATGGGGATCGTCTCGGGCGAGGCGTACGTCGTGCAGCGCGTCCGCTACCGCATGACCGGAACAGTGGTCAGTCCCGACCGGATCGATGGCCTGATCGAGTGGACGAACGAGCAGGTCACGATCGGGGCGACGAACCGGCTGTTCGAGGCGAACACCTCAGGAGAGCCTAACCCCGACGCGCAGAAGAGCTATTTCGTCCTCCAGCGGATCGATCCTTCGGTCACCTGTACAAGAATCGTCAAGAACTGGAGGAGCCTCTTCGCGCGGTAGCCACGGCCTGAGGAATGGGGTCGCACCCACCTCACCCTTCGTCGATGGGCGATGTACACTTCGCCCCATTGAACCCGAAGGGAGGATAGCCGTGAGCACCCCCTTCGCGTCGGCCTGCGGGAAGGGCTTGTCCCTTCTGCTTGCCGGTGTCTTCGCCGCGTCCGGTCTCGTGGCTGCCGCCCCGGAAGAGGAGACGCCCTCGCCCTGCTCAGCGGGACGTGGGCAGAGGTTCAGGTCTGCTCCGAGTTCCTCCCCTCCCCGGTCTTGGGCGAGATCCGGAACACGAACACCGCAACGCTGCCGGTTGAGATCGAGCAGGTCGGGAACTCGCTCACGCCCCACGACCACTACTGCGCGATAACGGTCGAGAGCACGAACCCCCTCGCGAGCACCCTGATCCCCGAGGCTTTCCTCGGCACCCTCGTCAAGGGTCCGGCGACGGCGTTCCTCGAGCCCTGCGAGTCGGCCGTGCGCTTCGTTCAACCCTGGCAGACGCGGGTCGCCGGCGCACGCCTTGAAGACATCGACAATGACTTGCTTCCGGCCGACGCCACGGACCCGCGTGTGATCGACGAAGACGGCGACGGCCACCCTGGGGCACCCTCCGCCTCCGCGTGCTCGGGGCGATCGAAGGGGAGGTGTACGTCGTCCAGCGCATGCGCTATCGGCTCGTGGGGACGGTCATCACTCCGATCGGATCGAAGGGACGCTCGACTGGCAGGGCGAGCACGTCATCCTCGGAGCGACGAGCCCCCTCTTCCTTGGCGACTGGAGCGGCACTCCGGACCCCGATCCCAAGAAGAGCCCCTTCGTCCTCCAGCGGATCGACCCGGGGTGCGGCTGTGACGCCATCATGGCGAACTGGAGCGCCGTCTTCGGCCGCTAGCGTCGGGAACCTGGGCTACGTTCTCGACGAGGCCACCTGGAAACGGCTCGAAATACGTCTGCGCGGCAAGGGAGGGCTCCTCGAAGTGGGCGATCCAAGCGCGCATCCTCTCCAGGCACGGGTCGAGGTCGACCCTTCCCTCCCGGTACCCGTCCAGGCTCTCGAGGAAAGAAGCCTTCTCCTCACGAGAAAGCCTCTCCGAGAAGTACCCGAGCGCGTGCTCGAGGACGTTCGCGTGGCCACCCCGCCTCGGCGGGCGGGAGAGCGCGTGCCGAAGGTGTGCCTCGTACTCCGAAATGGCCCCTTCGAACGGCCGGCCTCGCACGGTGGCGACGAGGCGGCCCATCGCCCGCTCGTCCGTCTCGTTGTGCGCGAGAAGGAGAAGCTTGTTCTTCGAGTGGAAGCGGACGAGATCCTTCACTGCGGCCGATCCCTTGACAAACCGGAAGCTCGCCGCGGCGAACAAGCGCGTGAGGGCGTGCCGACGCGCGGCGGACCTCATGAACCCCTTCTCGCTCAGGATCGGAAGGTCGGGAAACCGCTCGAGGGCTTTCTCCGCGAACAGGCCGCTCGCACGGGACACCGGTTTCGCAGCCCTTGCGCCGGGGTGGACCTTGGCGTCCCTCAACCCACACGAGGGCGACCCCGCCTTCAGGATGAACCCGTCCACCTCGTCAAGGGTCTCGAGGAACGACTCGGCGAACCGCCGCATCGGCCCGGTGAGGTCACGTCCCGTCGACGGCTGGATGAGGCGCACTCCTCTTTCTCGTGCCACGAGGCGAATCGGATCGCGGGGAAGGCCGAGTCCGATCGCCACTTCTGGGCAGACGCTCCGTGCCTCAACGTAGGGTTTCAACGCCTCCACAACCGGCTCGATCACGATCTCGCCGTCGTAGCGGCAGGCCGCGAACCCCAGGCACCGACTGAAGATGACGACCGGCCTTGCGAAGCACCTCACCCCGTCTCCCTCCGCCCGACGCCTCGAGCAGCTGGCCTGACGTCGCTACGGCGCGACGAAGCAGCCGAGGCCGAGCCTCGTCGCCGTCAGTTCGAGCTCCTGGAAGACCCGGGCGTAGCGGGTGTTTGGCTCCAGCGGCGCGGCCCGGGCGAGGCCCATCGCGACGAGCATCGCGTTCACCATGCTGTACCCGGCGCCGTCGAGGTAGACGTAGGCGAGGAGCGCCCCGTCCTCGTCCCGCAGCACCTGGTCGAACTCAAGGTACACGAGCCTCCCGAAGACCATCTGGTAGTTCACCCGGGTCGCGACGGGGCCACAGGTCGGGTCCGCCGGATTGGCGTAGCTCCCCAAGTAGCGGACGGTCTCCTGGCTCCCCGCGATCCACCCTGTCGCGCTCGAGCCCACGATCTGAAAGAGGATCTGATTCGCGTCGAGCACGTCGATGACGGTCGCCCACACGGTCGGGTACGGATAGGCGGGGAGGGCCCACGTCGTCGGCCCGGCCGCCGCCACGACGAGTACCATCAGGAGCACGATCCTGCGCATGACGCACCTCCTTGGGAGGAGCCTACTCGGAAGGAGGACCCGCCGTCAATCGCCGCCCCCGCCCCTTCGGGTTGACCGGCGGAAGCGAGCTAGCTATCATGGAAAGGTAAGCGAGCAGTTGGAGAGGCTCCGCAGAGGAGCGTGACGCGGCCGTCGCTTACGATGCGGCGGTCCTTCCCTTTTCGCGGGGAGAGTCCGCTCGGCGCGGAGCCCAAGAGGAGCTCGGATGCTCGGAGAGTTTGAGTACGTCCGTGCCAAGACGATCAAGGGTGGCTATTCTCTGCTCGCCAAGGCCGGCGGCGAGGCGGCCGTCCTCGCCGGCGGGACGGACCTCCTCGTCAACATCCGCGCCGGCAAGGCCTCGCCGAGGCTCCTCGTCGACATGAAAGGCGTCAAGTCACTCGATCGCCTCACCTTCTCGCCCAAGACGGGCGCTTTGATCGGCGCCTCCGTCCCCCTGAACACGATCGTCGAGAACCGCGGGATCCGCACGCGCTACCCCGGCCTCGCAGAGGCCGCGTGGACCGTCGGAAGCTATCAGATCCGCAACCGCGCAACGATCGCTGGAAACCTGTGCAACGCCTCGCCCGCCGCGGACACCGCGCCTCCGCTCCTTGTCCTCGATGCGATCCTTGAGGTAGCGAGCCCGCGGGGAGAGCGAGAGGTCCCGGTGCGAAGCCTCTTCGTCGACTCGAAGAAAACGTCTCTTTCCTTCGACGAGGTCGTGACCGCGATCCGGATCCCGCCCGTCCCCGCGACGACGCGCACGGCCTTCCTCAAGAGACAGCGCGTGAAGGGGCACGACCTCGCGATTCTGAACGTGGCCGGGCGGTACGATCCCGCGACGGGTGACCTCCAGATCGCGATCGGGAGCTGCGCCAAGACGCCGGTCCTCGTGCCGCCCCTCGGCGAGCCGGTGCCGCCGGACGCCCCGATCCCTGAGCTCGCGCGACGCCTGGAAGCGCTCGCCATTCAGGTGGTGCATCCGATCAGCGACCTTCGCGCCACGGCCGAGTACCGCCGGGCGCTCCTCCCCGTCTTCATCCGCCGGCTCCTCGAAGCCCTCCTCCAACAGAGCGACCACCGCGAGGCGATCCGATGACGCTTCACCCGATCCGGCTCACCGTGAACGGAAAGTCGGAAGAAGCCTCCGTGCCCGCCGCGATGACGCTCCTCGAGTTCCTCAGGGAGCGGCTCTACCTCACCGGCGCGAAGGAAGGCTGCGGCGCCGGCGAGTGCGGTGCGTGCACGGTCCTCCTCGATGGTCTGCCGGTCACGGCCTGCCTCGTCCTCGCGGTGGAGGGCGACGGCCGCGAGGTGCGCACCGTGGAAGGCGAAGCGAAGGCGACGGGGCTTTCCGTTCTCCAGCGGGCGTTCATCGAAGAGGGCGCCATCCAGTGCGGGTTCTGCACGCCGGGGATGATCATGTCGGCGCGAGGCCTTCTCGAGCGGAACTCAAACCCCACGGACGCGGAGATCGTCGAGGCCATCGCGGGGAACCTCTGCCGCTGCACGGGATACGAGGCGATCGTCGCCGCGATCCGGCGGGCGGCCAAAGAAGAGCGAGACCGGCGATGAGCGAGGACAAGCTTCGGTACGTCGGACAGTCTGTTTCTCGCGAAGACGGCCCGGAGAAGGTCACGGGCTCCGCGCGCTACGTCCACGACCTGGCATTCCCGGGAATGCTCCACGCCGCGATCCTGAAGTCGCCCCACGCCTCAGCGCGGATCGTACGGATCGACGTGACCAAGGCGTGCCAGGTCCCGGGCGTCCGCGCCGCCCTCACGGGAAGCGAGCTCACCTATCGCCTGGGGATCTACCTGCGGGACAAGCAGATCCTGGCAAACGGGATCGTCCGCTACCACGGCGAGGCCGTCGCCGCCGTTGCCGCAGAGACGCTCGACGCCGCGAGGAAGGCCTTGGCACTGATCGAGGTCGAGTACGCGCCACGCCCGGCGGTCCTCGACGCGCGCCAGGCGATGGTGAAGGACGCCCCGCTCGTCCACGAGAACCTCGGATCCTACGACGTCATGAAGGACGTCTTCGCGCCCCAGGCGGGGACGAACGTCGCCCACCACCAGAAGATCCGAGCCGGGAATCTCGAGGAGGGATTCCGCCGATCGGACCTCGTGCACGAGGCCTCGTTCGTCACGGCTCCCGTCCAGCACGTGCCGCTCGAGACCCACGCCGTGATCGCGCAGGCGCTTCCCGGCGGCCGGACCGAGGTGTGGACGTCGAGCCAGTCCCCGTACACCGTTCGCCACCTCCTCGCCCTCACCTTCGGCGTTCCCCACCAGGCGATCCGCGTGCACGTCCCCTACGTCGGCGGCGGGTTCGGGGGGAAGGCGGGATTGCACCTTGAG
>JAPLGE010000183.1 GCA_026390315.1 Candidatus Bipolaricaulota bacterium | reverse complement strand
TCTGTGCCACGCGCTCGGAGAGGACAACAAGGTGGTGCTCGCTCCCGGGATCGTCACCGGCACGGCCGCGCCGACGTCCGGCCGGATCTCCGTGGGCGCGAAGTCGCCCCTCACCGGGACGATCAAGGAGTCGAACGCGGGGACCTCCTTCGGCCAGAAGCTCGCACGCCTTGGGATCCAAGCGATCGTCGTCGAAGGACGCCCCAAGGAGAAGAGGACGTTCTGGCTCCTTCGTCTCACGAAGGACGGAGCGAGTTTCGTCCCAGCGGATCCCTGGATCGGACAGGGTCTCTACGCGGCCGTCCCCTCGGTCCTCGCGCCGTACGGGAACCCCTCAAGCGCCGGGATCCTCGCGATCGGCTCGGCGGGGGAGAACCTCATGGCGGCGGCGGGGATCAGCTTCAATGACCTCTCCGGGCGCCCGAGCCGCTACGCCGGACGGGGCGGCTTGGGAGCCGTGCTCGGAAGCAAAGGACTGAAGTTCATCGTGGTCGACGACCGGGGGACCCCCGAGCGCGAACTGGCCGATCGCGCCCTGTTCGACGAAGGGCGGAAGAAGCTGGCGAAGGCCCTGACCGAGCACGCCATCACCAAACCCAAGGGCGCTCTCAACACCTACGGCACCGCCGTGCTCGTGAACATCATCAACGAGGCGGGCGCCCTTCCCGCAAGGAACTTCCGCGAGGGCCGCTTTGAGGGAGCGGCCAAGATCGCCGGGGAGGCGATCTTCGCCGGGAACAAGGAACGACTGGGGAAGGACCTCTACAACCACGCGTGCAGCCCCGGCTGCATCATCCAGTGCTCCAACGCGTGGCACCGCCCGGATAAGAGCGTTCACACGTCGTGTCTCGAGTACGAGTCAGCCTGGGCCCTGGGTGCGAACTGCGGCATCGACGACCTCGACGTGGTCGCCGAGCTGAACCACCTCTGCAACGACTACGGACTGGACACGATCGAGATCGGTGGGGCCCTGGCCGTGGCCATGGAGGGAGGCTTGGCCCGATTCGGCGACGGGGCCCGCGCGATCGAGCTTCTTCATGAGATCGGAAGAGGGACTCCTGTGGGGCGGGTGCTCGGCAGCGGCGCGGTCGTCACCGGCCGGGTCTTCGGCGTCGAGCGCGTGCCCGCCGTCAAGGGACAGAACATGCCCGCCTACGACCCGCGAGCGATCAAGGGGATCGGCATGACTTACGCGACGTCGACCATGGGCGCCGACCACACAGCCGGATACACCATCGCCCCAGAGATCCTCGGGGTGAGCGGGAAGCTCGATCCTCTGAACGCGGATAAGGCCGACCTGGCGAGGACCTTCCAGCACGTGACGGCCTTTCTTGATTCGACTGGCCACTGCCTGTTCATTGCCTTCGCCATCCTCGACATCGCGGAGGGCTTTGCCGGAGTCATCGAGGAGTGCAACGGCGCGCTGGGCACCCGGTGGACGGGCGACGACGCCACCCGGATCGGCAAGGAGATCATTCAGATGGAGCGAGGCTTCAACAAGGCGGCTGGGTTCACTCCGGCGCACGACCGCCTT
>JAPLGE010000115.1 GCA_026390315.1 Candidatus Bipolaricaulota bacterium | reverse complement strand
CATCGTCCTCCTCTTCCCCCGGGCATCCCCGGCGCAGGCTCCGTCCGCGCTCCCGCGCGCCGAGCTTCGCCCCCCTGCCGAGCGGCGCAACCAGGTCGTCGTCGCCGCGGAGAGGTCCCGCGGCGCGGTGGTCAACGTCTCGGCGGAGGAACTGGTCCGGATGCGGGTGCCCGCGCCGGGCGCCGACATGGGGCAGCTCCTCTTCGAGGAGTTCTTCGGCAAGCCCCGCTACCGCAGCGGCTACGCGGTCTCCTCGCTCGGCAGCGGCGTCATCGTCTCGCCCGAAGGGTACGTCCTCACGAACGCCCACGTCGTGGAGCGCGGCGCCCGCTACCGGGTCCAGCTCCTCGACGGGCGCGAGCTTCCGGCCCGCGTGCTCGGCATCGACCCCGGCACCGACCTGGCCGTGCTGCGCATCGAGACCAAGGACCGCGAGAAGTTGCCCTTCCTCGCCGGCGGCCGCTCCGACGACCTCATGATCGGCGAGAGCGTGATCGCCATCGGCAACCCCTTCGGCCTCGCCCACACCGTCACCGCGGGCGTGGTCTCGGCGCTCCACCGCAAGGTGGGCGACCCGCGCCGTTCGCTCTTCGACATGATCCAGACCGATGCGTCCATCAACCCGGGCAACTCGGGCGGGCCGCTCGTGAACATCCAGGGGCAGCTCATCGGCGTGAACACCGCCATCATCGGCGACCGCAACGCCGGCATCGGCTTCGCCATCCCCATCGACCGGGCGCTGCGCATCGCCGAGGACCTGATCCGGCACGGCGAGGTGAGGGAGGGCTGGACCGGGATCGCGGTGAAGGATCAGCCGGTGAAGTCGGACGTGATCGGCAGCGAGCGGGTCCGGGTCCTGGTGAGTTCGGTCGAGGCCGGGTCGCCGGCGGCGGGGGCCGGGGTCCGAAAGGGCGACCTCGTCGAGTCGGTGGGGGACGGCCCGGTGGAGAGCGCCGCCGAGTACCGCTTCCGCATCCGGGACGTTCCGGTGGGCGGAACGGTCCGGCTCGTCCTCCTGCGAGGCGAGGCTCGGGTTCCGGCGTCGATGCGAAGCGTGGAGCTCTCACCGGATCGGGCCGAGTCGCTGCTCCGCGAGCGCACCGGCCTCGTCCTCGGCGAGGAGCAGGTCCGGGGCGGGAACGTCGTGACCGTCCGATCGGTGAAGCGCGGAAGCCCCGCGGCGGAGACCGGGCTGCAGGCCGGCGACTGGATCCGGGAGGTGAACTCGATCGAGGTCTCCTCCCTCGCCGAGTGGAGAAAGGCCGCCGTCCAGGCCCGGCGAACCGGGCGGCTCGTCCTGCTCGTGCAGCGCGGCCGCGCCGCAGAGCGCGTGGCCTTCGATGTGGACTAGGATGTGGCCATGACCGACGCCCATCCCCCGGCCCCCGTGGACTTCGGCACCTTCGTCCTGTCCCTCGGCTCCTCGGCTCTCGTTCACCTTGGCGAGATCAACCATCCCGACACCGATCAGGCCGGCGAGAACCTCCTGCTGGCGCGCCAGACCATCGACCTGCTCGCCATGCTCGAGGAGAAGACCCGGGGGAACCTGACCGGCGAGGAGACCCGCTTCCTCTCCGACCTGCTGGCCGACCTTCGGCTCAAGTTCGTCGAGAAGACGCGCGGCCCGGCGGCGAAGTAGGGCGAGGGCGAGGCAGGCTCAGGCGGCGCTACAGCCCGGCCTGCTAGAGCCCGGCCTCCACCAGCGAGGCGGCCAGCCGGCGGATGAGCTCGCGCCGCAGCACGCGCCGCGTCCTCGCGAGCGCGTCCGGGTCCCTGGACGGGCTTCGCGTCCGGCGTGCGGCGGCCTCCACCACCCAGGCGATGCGTCGGGGATCGAGGCGTGCCGGCTCGCGCCGTCGTCTCTTCAGGAAGAACCCGATCCCCCGCTCCTCGAGAACGCGGTGGAGTGACCGCCG
>JAPLGE010000199.1 GCA_026390315.1 Candidatus Bipolaricaulota bacterium | reverse complement strand
CCGCGGGACAACACGATCCTGGCCGATGGCTTTCGTCGCCCGGGAACCCCTGGACCACGGAAGGGCGGCGGTTGGCCGTGGGGTGCTCCCCGGCGTAGAATGGGGCCCAATCGCAGCAGTGAAGGAGGTCGCGACGTGGAGGAGACGATTCGAAAGGCGATCTCCGGAAGCGGCGCGGACTACGTCGAGGTGCGGATCGAGAAGGGCTCTCGCAGTCAGGTATTCTTCCGCAAGGATCGGCTGGAGAACATCGAGTCCTCGACGGAGTCCGGCGGGATCGTGCGGGCCCTCGTGAACGGAGGGTGGGGCATCGCCGTCTTCAACGACCTCTCCGACCTGAAGAGCAAGGTACGAGAGGCTAGCCGGGTCGCGGGCCATGTCGCCTCCCGGATCGACGACCGGGCGGCGCTCGCCGAGGCTCCGGTCGTCCGCGACGAGGTGAGGGTCTCCCTGAAACAGGACTTCCGCGAGGTCCCACTCCAGGAGAAGAAGAAGCTCGTGGAGTCATACAACCGGATCCTCCTCTCCGGGGGAGAGAAGATCGTGTCGACAATCGCGCGCTACACGGACTCGTTCCGCGAGATCACATACTCGAACTCGGAGGGAACCTTTCTCATCCAGGAGGTCCCCGATGTCACGCTCATGCTCGCGGCCGTCGCGAGCGACGGCGGCGCGAACATCCAACAGGGGTTCGAGACCCTCGGGGAGGCTGGCGGATTCGAGGTCGTCCTGGACCGGGAGAGAGAGGCGGAGGGCGCGACCCGCCGCGCCGTGGACATGCTCAAGGCGAAATCGGTGCAAGGCGGGAAGTACACGGTGATCCTCGACCCCAGCCTCGCCGGCGTCTTCATCCACGAGGCATTCGGCCACTTCTGCGAGGCCGACTTCCTGTTCAAGAACGAGCGGCTGGCGAAGATCATGACGCTGGGGACGGCCTTTGGAAACGAGGACCTGAACGTCGTGGACGACGGATACATCCCGGGGCGGCGTGGGAATACTCGCTACGACGACGAAGGGGTCGCGCGCACGAAGACTTACCTCATCCGCAAGGGTCGGCTCGAGGGGCTCCTCCACTCGCGCGAGACCGCGAAGAGAATGGGGGCTGCCCCGACCGGAAACGCCCGCGCGACGTCCTACGAGCACGAGCCGATCGTCCGCATGCGAAACACCTACATCGAGGGAGGATCCGCCACGTTCGACGGGATGCTCGCCGGGATCGATCGGGGCTTGTACGCGGTCAAGGCGTACGGTGGGCAGACGGTGTTTGAGCAGTTCACCTTCTCGGCCGCCTACGGGCAGGAGATCGTGGACGGAAAGCTGGGCGACATGGTGAGGGACGTCGTCCTGACCGGGAACGTCTTCGATACGCTCCGCTCGATCGATCAGATCGGAGACGACCTAGAGATCATCGGCGGATCGGGCGGGTGCGGCAAGGGAGGCCAATACCCCCTCCCGGTGACCGACGGATCGCCGCACATTCGCATTCAGAACGTGACCGTAGGAGGGGCCCGATGAAAGAGATCCTTGGACGGCTGAAGGGGAAGGTCGACCAGGCGGAGGTGTACCACCTGCGGAGCAAGAGCGTCCCCGTCACGTTCCGCGCGGGACGCCTGGAGTCCGTGAAGATCCAGGAGACCGAAGGTCTGGCCCTGCGCGTCATCCACGGCGGCCGCCTGGGGTTCGCGACCTCGACGGACATCAAGGACCCCTCGGCGCTCGTCGCCTCGGCCGTGGCCACATCCGCCTACGGCGACTCGGCCGGATTCACCTTCCCGGGCACGCGCCCGGCCGGAGCCCCGCCGGTGCACGACCGCGCGGTCGAGAAGATGACGGAGAAGAACCTGATCGGGATCGGCGAGGAGGCGATCGCCCGCCTGACGAAGGGGAACCCGACCCTCACCGCGAACGTGAACGTGACAAAGGTGGTGGAGACCGTCTCCATCGCGAACACCTCCGGCCTGCGCGTGGAGGAGGACCGGACGCGAGTCTCCATCTCCCTCGAGGTGGAACACGCCCGGGAGGGAGACATCTTCGTTCTCGGGCAAGAGGCGCAGGCGTGCTACCTCGAGGACTTCGACCCTGACGCGCCGGTCGATCGGCTGATCGAGTTCTTCCGCGTTGGGGAACGGATCGTCCCCGCGCCGTCCGGCCGCGTGCCCGTGGTCTTCACCCCGAACGGCACCATCGCCCTCCTCGTCCCGCTCCTCGCCGGGTTGAACGGCCGCTCGGTGTACATGGGAACCTCGCCCCTGAAGGGCCGCATCGGAGAAGGAGTCTTCGACCCGCGCCTCACGATCGACGACGATGGCACGGTGCCCCGCGCGACGGGGAGCGCCGCGTTCGACGACGAGGGGACGCCGAGCGAGCGGACAGCGCTCGTCGACCAGGGCGTCCTCCGGAGCTTCGTCTACGACCTGCGCACCGCCGCCCTGGTCGGCGCTCGGTCCACCGGAAACGGCCGCAAGGCCGGCCCCTTCGGGAACGCCGGCTTCCGCACGCCTCCGGGGGTCGGGATGACGAACGTCGTCCTCAAGGAAGGAACCGGCGAGGAGAAGGATCTCCTCCGCGCCGTCGGGGACGGCCTCCTCGTCGAGGGGGTCCTCGGCTTGGGGCAGGGGAACCTCGCCGCTGGCGACTTCTCGAACAACGTCGCCGCCGCATTCCGCATCGAGAAGGGCGAGCTCGTCGGCCGGGTCAAGAACACGATGATCGCCGGGAACTCGTATC
>JAPLGE010000164.1 GCA_026390315.1 Candidatus Bipolaricaulota bacterium | reverse complement strand
CGCCAACTTCGCGGTTCCGTAAGGAGGTGCGCTGCGCGGGGCTCTCGCCCCTCGAGCAACAAGAAGGGTAGACGGGGCGTGTGTGGCCACAGTGAAGACCGAATGGAGGATCTGTGGCGCTTGGCTAGCTCCGACGCCGGCGGCCGGCCGCTTTCCTTGGCCCGCCTTGAGGCGTGAGCTACGCGGCCCGCAGGGCCTCGAGGTTCGCCCGCGCCTGCGGCCCGAGCATGCCGAGGAGCTTCTCGAGCTTGCCGCACCCGTAGTCGGCGCAGGCCGCGCAGGTCGAGACCTCTCGACTCGAGGCGCACGCCCGCACCTCGCAGATCCCGCAGAACTTCCACGGGGTCCCGCGCGTCGGGGTGCAGCCGTCGCAATTCACTTCTTCAGGCTTGATCGGGAAGTCCGGCCCCGACCACTCCTTTGCCGTCTTCGCGCGAAGCGCGTCGTCGTTCGTCCTCTTCGCGACGTACGCCGGACACTTCGTGCACACGAGGCCACAGTAGGCCTGGAGCTCCTTTGCCATGGTCCCTCCCTTGATCCGGTTTGATGGCTCGGCTGCCGGGAGATCCTAGTCCCGCGGTGCCGTGTGGGCAAGCGATCTCCGGGCCGGCTCGCGGCTCACGTCCCACGATGGGCTGCAGTCCCGGCACGCCCGGGTCGAACCCGGTCGACCGTGAGGCCCCGTTCCCCCGCCTCAGGGCGAGTCCTCCGTCCCAGGCTCTCACGGGAGCGTCAAGGGGCGAAAGCCGATCCAGTCGGCACCGGAAGACAGAAGGTCGGCCCGGCGCGTTCCCGCCGGCTCCGCCCAGGCGATGGCGACGCAGCAGTCGTAGCTTGCGCCCCTCGGTTCCAGGGCAGCGGAAGAGGAGTCTGACGAGAAGGGGGCGTAGGTGCCGGCGAATGCTTCATGGCAGGCTCGGAGCCTCAGCGCCCATGAGTGGAGATCCCTCCCCCGCTTGACTGGCCGTCCAGTTATGCCTTGGGTTGACTTGGCGCAGCGCCGTGGTCTGCCTATTCTGCTGATGGACATCTCTTCTCAGTGCGGGGTGGAGAATGAAAGAGCGGACGTTCTATGACAGCCACATGCATGCCTTCAACCTGAGCCACCCGTCGATCTCGGTCTTTGCACGCCGATCCTTGCGTGAGCTCAGGAGAAGCCTGTTTCGGTGGCGGCACCTCTGGCGGCTGGCACCCTTTGCGCTCCTAGTCCTCTGCCTGAGCGTTCTTTTCATCCTCTCGTGTCTTGCTTCGTCCGTCCCCGTGCTTCGCGGTTGGGTTCGATCGTGGGTCGTGGGCCTCTATCGCCAGATGAAGAGGCTTCTGAAATCTGCGGCCAACCTGCTGGTGGTGCTCGAGAACGACATTGGGAGTACGTTCCTGTTGATGGAGGACTGCCTGCGCGAGAAGGAGAATCCGCTCCTTCAAGAGGACGGGCTTCATGTGGGCGGAGAGACCTACACCCACATCGTGATGACCCCGCTGATGATGGACTTCGGCTACAAGGGGAACCAGCCACCTGGCGAGGGGCGGGTTCGGCGATTCCACTACGACATGCGTGCGGGCAAACCGATCGTCGAACAGGTGATCGACGTCTTTGGCGCGGTCAGGACGTACCTGGAGACTGAAGCGGACGAGAAGCTGACGGTCAAGTACCCCGCGCTGCGGCCCGGGACGAAGCGCGTCTTCGAGATCTATCCGTTTCTCGGACTGAACCCGGCCAACTACTCGCTCTCGAAGATCGCCGAGCTTCTGGACAAGTACTTCAAGGATTACACCGGCCGCAGGGGAGACTTCTTCGCTCAAATGGGCCAGTTCGACGGGAACATCAGCCATCTCGGCAGCCACGCCTTCGCCGGCATCAAAGCCTATCCGCCGCTTGGCTTCGATCCGTGGCCCGACCGCGACGCGGAGGCGATGGAGAAGGCCGAACTCCTCTACGACACGTGCAGCAAGAAGGGCATCCCGCTCACCACTCACGGAGGAAAGGGAGGCTTTGTTGTGGTTGGGAAGGACGAGTTGAATGCCGTTGCCGATGTGTCGAAGTGGGCCGCTGTGCTGAGCAGATACCCGAGGCTGAAAGTGAACCTGGCGCACTTCCCGGTGGGCACGCTCGACCGCAAGCGACAACGGGAGACTCTGGCGCTCGTCCTGCGGCACGAGAACGTCTACGTGGACATCTCCTGTCACGCGACCACCGAGGCCTACTACAAGGGCCTGAAGGCCCTGCTCGAGGGGTTGGATGCCAAGGCCCGGGAAAAGCTCGAACGCCGCATCCTGTTCGGCTCTGACTTCGCTGTCAATCTGATGTGGATCGAGTCCTACAACCACTACGTCGCCCTATTCTCCCAAACGCCGTCCGTGACCCTCGCCCAGAAGCTCGCCTTCTGCTCTGCAAATCCGGAGCGGTTTCTCTTTGTGACTGAGAAAGAGGCCGAGACTCCAAGAATCGAGGCTTGACCACGCTTCAGGAATGCCCTACGGAGAACCAAGCCGGTGTGACGGTCGAGTGAGGCTGCGAGACACCAGGAATGAAGGTTCGATCTTCACACCAGTGGGAGTTCCCACGCGACACGCCGCTACCCATCGGGCCTCGGTGGGAGAAGGCAGCATGCCTCGCTCGCCTAGATCTGCCAGAAGCCAGCGCTGATTTGCAGGCCCCGACCCTCACGCCCCGTTGCGGCTCGCGCCCCTCGGTTCCAGGGCAGAAGAAGAAGAGGAGTCTCGAGGGAAGGAGACGACGGCGCCGGCCGATGCTTCATGGCAAGCTTAGGCCTTCAGCGCCCGTATTCGATGTGCAGAAGTCGCGCAGTGCGAGAGGTCTACCAGGGCAGGCACGAAGAATGAAGATCCGACTCCTCCACCATGCGGTGAGTCAGGTGCGAGAGCTTGACTTTCGCCGTGGATGTGCTAGACTTCAATCCGGAGGCTTTGCGTTGCTCTCGGGTAGCGCATTGCCTTTTTGTTTCAGGGACCGCAGCGCTCCGTTCTGGATCGTAAGTCCTCAATGTATTTGAAGCTGAATATGCCCGCCCTTTTCCCCTGCATGGATCGCGGCAGACTCTCGTACTCCAGTTGTTTGACTTGGCCGGCGAAACTTGCTAGCTCATGACGGACGGGCTCATCCATCTTCCGATCGAAACGTAGCCCCCAGCTGATGATGTAGGCAACTAGGTCGGCAAGCTGGATACCGCTCGTCAGATCGCTATGGACGAAGAACGGCGCGGGGATGATCTGCTGCGAGCGGGCCTTTCCCTTGACAGTCCTCATGAAGTAGCTGTGAAACTGATCGATGAGGATGTAGCTCCTGCTCTTCTCGAGCTCGTCACAGACAATCACCCCGCGAGCTTGGAGGTCCATGTCTTCCAAGTAGTAGAAGAATCGTTCGAGAAGGTAGTTGTAGTCCTTCCGAAGAGCGCCGGGAACCGGAGTCGGAGAGCCCTGTCTGACAACACTTGCGAAGGCTCGACACTCCGCGTCTGCGGCGATCTCCAGGGCCTTCTCCACGTACGCCAGTTTGGTTTGTGCAAGCGCTGTTAGTTCTTCGCGAGTCGCTGTCTGGCCAAACGTGAACGCCTTCAGCGCGAGGTCCCGCCTCCTCCCGGCCGGGAAAGGAGGGAGTTGGGCGGCGAGTCGGAACGTCTTTCGCTTCAGGATCTTCTTGGCCTTAAGTTCCCGATCTCCCGCAGTGTACCGACAGCCGAAGTGTTTGGTCTCTTCCGCCTGCAAGCTTCGCACGAGATCCCAGAGAACCGCGTCTTCGACCGATACTCCTGCCAGAACTTGGTAGGGCGCATTCCCATCATTTCCGCTCTCATCGACAAACAAGAAGTAGGCCACCGTGTGTCTCCCTTGTTGTAGCGAGTTATGCTGCACAAGGCGCCCGAAGTCAACTGGGCTGATGGTATGAATGTGCACCCTTTCCCCGGGGGTGTAGTACGCTGCCGGCGGAAAGGGAGGCAGTTCCCGGGCAATCCGGGGACGCAACACTGATTCCGGGCGATTGGGTGGCTGGTGGGTTGAGTTTGCTGCCCCAGGGGTCTCACGCGGGGGGATGACCTGCTTTTCGCTCGCCCTCTCCGAAGCCATCTGCTGGTGCAGGCCCTACGCGAGGAAGAGGATCGCGACGCCCGCGATGGCGACGAGGGTGCCGGCGACGGCACGCGGCCGGATCGACTCCTTGAACAGGACCCGCGAGAGTGGCAAGAGGAGGACGGGCGAGAGGGCCATCAGCGTCGAGGCGACGCCAACTGGAGCGAGGTTGAGGGCGACGAGGGAGAGGGTGACGCCGACGACCGGGCCGCTCGCCGCGCCGCCCAGGCTGGCCCAGGCGCCGGTGCGGTCGGCCAGGGAGGAGACGGTCGCGCGGGCCTTCTTCTGGAAGAGGGCGAGGAGCCAGATCACGAGCGTCGCGGAGAGAATCTGGAGGACGTTCGTCGAGAGGACGGGGAAGCCACCGGCCATCCCCTCCTTGGAGAAAATGTAGCGCGAGGCCTGGGCGCACGACGAGGCGACGGCGAGGCCGATCCCGGCGAGGTAGGCGCGCCGGGACAAGAGGGCCCTCCTCTCCCCCTTCGAGAGGACGAGGGCAATCCCTCCGATGACGAGGGCGATCGCTCCGATCTGAAGGGGAGAAAGACGTTCCCCGAACGCGCCCCAGGCGAGGAGGCTTGAGGCGACCGGGACGAGGGCCATGACGAGGGAAGTCCGCTGCGGACCGAGGGTGTCGAGGGCGCGGAAGAGCATGGCGTCGGAGAGGACGAACCCGACGACCCCGGCGAGGGCGAGCCAGCCCAGGCGCGGAAGCTCTACCTCGAGTGGAATCGGGGTGCGATAGACGATCAGGTGGAGAAGGAGGAGGATGAAGAGGGCCATGGCGAGACGCAGTCGATTCAGCACGTCCGGTCCGATGCGGCGGACGGCGATCGAAAAGAAGACGTAGCCTACAGACCACGCGCACGAGGTCCCGAGCGCCGCGAGCTCTCCCTGGGGGATGGTCACGCGGCTCCCCTAGCGCCGCGGGATCGGTTCGAAGCGGGCGACGAAGTGGCGCAGGGGGCCCTCACCTTCGACGATCCGGTACCCTGGAAGGGTTGTCTTCCTCGCCGCGACCGCGGCGGCGCCCTCGACGGCCGCCTCGAGGTGCTCCTGCGTATAGGTCCGGCGCGGCACGGCGAGACGGACGAGCTCGAGGCGAGGGTAGACCGGGACGCCGTCCGGCCCGGGCTCGGCGAACATCACGCTTCCCACCTCGACGGAGCGGACGCCCGCCTCGCGGTAGAGCTCGACGACGATCGAGAGGGC
>JAPLGE010000039.1 GCA_026390315.1 Candidatus Bipolaricaulota bacterium | reverse complement strand
TCTTCGCTTCGTCTTCCTTGTAGAACGGGCCGACCGGCTTCGATGGGTTCTGGAAGGCGGGGTCCTTCTTGTCCACGACCACCTGCGTGACCACCGTCGCGATCGGGATGTCGCCGCGGCCGGCCGCCGCGAGGAGGTTGTGCAGGGTCTGCTGGATCATGTAGCCGATTAGGCCCTGGCTCTCCGCGCCGCAGACGTCGAGCGGCATGGGGGCGGCCACGGCCTTCGCCGCCTCGTTCTGCAGAAGGATGTTCCCCACCTGCGGGCCGTTCCCGTGGGTCACGACGATCTTGTACTTCCCCGAGGTCACCATCTCCACGAGCTGTCGGCAGGTGACCGCCACGTTTCTCATCTGCTCTTCGAGCGTCCCCTTCTGCCCGGGCTGCAGGATCGCGTTTCCGCCCAGGGCGATGACCGTGACCTTCTTCTCCGCTGGCATTCGACCACCCTCTGTGTTTGGTTTCGTTTCCACTCGTCTATCCTGCGTGCTCGCCGCTCGCTCCGCGTGGCGGGAGGGCCCTGTTGACGTAGCGGGCGAGGCCGTCGAGGACCTCCCACAGGGAGTCGACCTCGACGGTCTCGTTCGGTCGGTGGGCCTGCGCGATCGAGCCCGGCCCGTACAGGATGGCTGGGATCCCCAATTGCGGCGCGATCTCGACCGCGTCGGTGCAGTACGGGGCGATGCCGGCGTTCTTCTCGTCCTTCCCTACGACCGCCGCGAGGAACTCCCGCACCTCGGGATGGCGCGGGTCGCTCGAGATGGGGGGATACGCGCTCGTCACACGGGAGGAGAAGGTCGCCCCCACCCGCTTCGCCGCTCGCTCGCCCAACTCCTCCACGAGGCGGATCGCGCGGCGCTCGTCCTCCTGAGAGATCGGCCGGAAGTCGAGCTCGACCCGGGTTTTCTCTGGGACGACGTTCGGCCGCCAGCCTCCGTTCAAGACGCCGACGTTGAGCGAGGTCTTCCCGCGGCCGGGTTCCTCGGGGAACTCCTTCGCCGCCTCGGCGAGCGCGAGCGAGAACTCGCACGCGGGGAGAATGCTGTTCACCCCTTCGTGGGGGACCGCTCCGTGTGCGCCCTTGCCGGTGAAGACCGCCTCGATCCAGAGCTCTCCCTTCTGCCCCACGTAAACCTTGCCCTCCGTCGGCTCGGCGACCACGAGGAGGCGGGCGTCGTCGATCCCGTGGGACTCCCGGATCGACCGCGCGCCCCGGTAGGTCCCCTCTTCGTCGGCCGTGAGGGCGAGGACGACGCTCCTCGCGGGCGGGTGTCCGGACGCGGCCAGGAGCTTCGCGATCTCGAGGAGCACGGCGACGCCTCCCTTCATGTCCGCGGCCCCGCGCCCGTGGACCCGCCCCGACGCGAGCCGACCGTCGAACGGCGGGACGGTCCACGAACCCTCCTCCGCGCGCACCGTGTCCAGATGGCCGCACAGGACGACGCTTCCCGCCTCTCTTCCCGGGATGCGAGCGAGGACCGAACTTCGCCCGCCCTCCAGGGGGACGAGGGTCGCCTCGACCCCCGCCCGGGTCAGGAAGTCGCGCGCGTAGCGCGCCGCCTCCTCTTCCCCTCCCGGCGGGTTCTCGGTGCGGATGCGGACGAGATCCTGCGTGAGGCGCACCGTCTCCTGTCTTGCCCTCTGGTCGACCTCAACCATTCCGACTCCTTGCGCCCTCATGCGTTGGAGGTCTCTCGCATCCTGCGCCAGTGCTCCGACATGGCGGCGCTCGCCGTTTCCGGATCCTTCTTCTCGATGGCCCGCACGAGCTCCTCGTGCAGGTCGACGACCCGCTCCAGGTCTTCCGCGGTCTTCAGGTAGTAGCGGTGGGTAAACTCTCGGTAGAGGGTCTGATCCATGGTCGAGATGAGCGGGACGAGGGCCGCGGAGATCAGCCGATTCCCCGCCGCGGCGACGAGGGCGAGGTGGAACCGCTTGTCGGCCTGGAAGTAGTGGGCGAAGTCGTCACTCCTGATCTCCGAGCGCATCTCCTCGATCGCGCGGCGCAGGTCGCGGACGACCTTCGGGTTTGCCTTCGTCGCCACGAGGGCGACGACGCTCGGCTCGAGCGTCTCGCGGGCCTCCATCACTTCCAGGCACCCGGCTTCGCTCTCGAGGAGAAGGGGGACGTCCGCTTCGTCTTCCCGCGTGGGGGACTTCCGTACGTAGTTTCCGCTCCCCGACTTCGCTTCGATCAGGCCGACGGCCTGGAGAGCGGAGAGCCCCTCCCGGACGGAAGCGCGACTGACCCCGGTCGCCTGGGCGAGCTCCGCCTCGGAGGGGAGCCGGCTCCCTACGGGGTAGACTCCCGTCTTGATCGCCTCGACGATCTGCTCGGCCACGACGGCCGAGACCTTGGACGCGCGCACCTGCTGGAACGGCACTCGCCTCACTCCTTGGCTGTCAGCTTGTCAGCCGGTCAAGCTGTATGATAGCAT
>JAPLGE010000212.1 GCA_026390315.1 Candidatus Bipolaricaulota bacterium | reverse complement strand
GGGGAAAACCTAGAATGAGGTTCTCAGAACGAAGCTGAGATCCAATGACAACCAGCGACTCGCGAGAAGGGATGTCGAGGATCAGTCCGCAGGAGTTCGTCGCCAAGTGGCGCCAGTCTTCTCTCAAAGAGGCGTCCGCTGCTCAGGAACACTTCATCGACCTCTGTCGCCTCATCGGCCACCCCACGCCGGCGGAGGCCGATCCAGAGGGGACCTGGTTCTGTTTCGAGAGGGGAGCGAGCAAGATCTCGGGGGGCGAAGGCTGGGCTGACGTCTGGAAGAAGGGGTTCTTCGCCTGGGAGTACAAGGGGAAGCACAAAGACCTCGAAGCCGCCTACCGACAGCTCCTCCAGTACCGAACGGCCCTTCTCAACCCGCCGCTCCTCATCGTCTCCGACATGGAGACGATCCTCATCCGGACAGACTTCACGAACACCGTCCGGCGAGAGTTCCGGCTCTCCCTCGACGACCTCCTCGAACCCGCAGGGCTCCAGACGCTCCGCGACGCCTTTGAGAACCCGGATCGCCTGCGTGCCGAGCAGACCTCCGAGCAGGTCACGCGGGAGGTCGCCACCCAGTTCTCTAAGCTCGCCGACGCTCTGCGGTCACGCGGAGTGGACCCGCACGCAGCCGCGCACTTCCTGATTCGAGTCCTCTTCTGCCTCTTCGCCGAGGACGTCGGCCTCCTGCCGAACCAGCTCTTCCGCAAGCTCGTCGAGAACGCACGAGACGACCCGGCCTCCTTCGAGGTCCAGGTCGGCCAGCTCTTCGCTGCCATGCGGACGGGCGGGTGGTTCGGGATCGACCGGATCCCGAACGTCAACGGCGGCTTGTTCGATGAGTCCCCGGCCCTCCGTCTCGAGAAGCCGGACCTCGAGATCCTCGCTCGAGCGACGCAACTCGACTGGTCGGCGATCGAGCCCTCGATCTTTGGAACCCTGTTCGAGCGCAGCCTCGACCCAGGGAAGCGCGCCCAGCTCGGCGCCCACTACACGAGCCGCGAGGACATCTTGCTCATCGTCGAGCCCGTCCTCATGGCGCCCCTTCGCCGCCGCTGGCAGGAGGTGAAGGAGAAGGCACTCGCTCTCTCCGAGAAGCATGGCTCCGCGAAGAGCGGGCAGGTCCACATGCGCCTCCGCAGAGACCTTTCCAACCTTCTCACCGGCTTCGCCGACGAGATCGCCATGACGACCGTGCTCGATCCAGCGTGCGGGAGCGGGAACTTCCTCTACGTCGCCCTGCGAGAGCTCCTCGGCTTGGAGAAGGAGGTCATCACCTTCTCCGCGGATCTCGGGGTCGGAGCCTTCTTCCCTTCGGCCTCCCCCAGCCAGCTCTTCGGAATCGAAATCAACGAGTATGCCCACGAGCTTGCCCAGGCGACGATCTGGATCGGCTACATCCAGTGGCTACGCGAGAACGGGTTCGGGTATCCGAAAGAGCCGATCCTCAGGCGCCTGGACAACGTCCGCGAGATGGACGCCATCCTCGCCCTCGACGAGGCGGGAGCCCCGTCGAACCGGAGTGGCCCGAGGCGGCAGTCGTCGTCGGGAATCCGCCGTTCCTTGGAAGTCAGAGGCTGCGTCGGGAATTGGGTGACGACTACGTTGACCGCCTGCTGCTGTTGTACAGAGACCGCATCCCTGGAGCATCAGACCTCTGCTGCTACTGGTTCGAGAAAGCTCGTGCCATGATTGAGAAGGGCAGACTGCAGCGCGCCGGTCTACTCGCTACCCAAGCCATTCGTGGCGGCGCGAATCGGCGAGTCCTTGAACGGATCAAGGAGACCGGCGACATCTTCTGGGCGTGGTCTGATCGGGATTGGATTCTCGACGGTGCCGCCGTTCACGTCTCAATGGTCGGCTTCGACGATGGCCGCGAGAAGCATCGGGAGTTGGATGGTGCGTCTGTGAGTACGATCAATTCCGATCTGACATCGGCCGTAGACCTGACAAGAGCCGCTCGACTCGACGAGAACAGCAGCATCTGCTTCCAGGGACCGGTGAAGGTTGGTCGCTTTGACATTCCAGAGGCTCTTGCTCGTGAGATGCTCGCTAGAACAGGTAATCCCAATGGCCGTCTAAACTCAGATGTAGTCCACCCTTGGGTCAATGCAAGTGACCTCACAGGCCAGCGGCGCGGCATGTGGATCATCGACTTCGGCGGTCGCTCGGAGGCCGAGGCTGCGCAGTATGAAGCCCCGTTCGAGTACGTGAAGACGCATGTCAAGCCAGTCCGCGACACCAACCGCGATACACAACGGCGCGACAACTGGTGGCTGCTCGGCCGATCTGGCCATGATCTCCGAACTGCCGTGGCCACCCTGCAGAGATACGCGGCAACACCACGCGTGGGAAAACACAGAGTATTCTCGTGGCTCTCTTCCTCGACACTGCCCGACACGGCGGTCGTTGCAGTAGCCCGCGAGGACGACTACTTCCTCGGCGTCCTCCACTCCAAGGTCCATGAGCTGTGGGCGCGACGCCAGGGCACACAGCTCCGAGAGGTAGAGAGCGGCTCCCGCTACACACCGACAACGTGTTTCGAGACCTTCCCCTTCCCGTGGCCACCGAGAAAGGAACCCGTCGACGATCCCCGCGTCCAAGCCATTGCCGCCGCCGCCAAGGACCTCGTCGAGAAGCGCGATCGCTGGCTCAACCCCGAAGGCGCGACTGAGGCCGAGCTCAAGAAGCGGACCCTGACCAACCTGTACAACGAACATCCCACCTGGCTCGACCTCGCTCACCAGCGACTCGACCACGCCGTCCTCGAGGCCTACGCCTGGCCCCACGACCTCAGCGACGATCAGATCCTCGAACGCTTGCTGGCGCTCAATCTTGAAAGGGCTCGAACAGAGAAGGACCAACCGTGACCTGCCAGCCGAAGGCGGCGGGAGGAGCGAATACGCGTTCGTCCTCGCGTAGCTCAGCGCGGCTGGTCTTGCGTGGGTGACAAGAGGAGGCGACCGAAGAATGGATACCGTCCCAAGAGCCAAGTGCAGTTCCTGTGGAGCTACTCTGGACCCGTACAGCACCGCACCTTGTCCGGAGTGCGGGGCGCTCGGCTCAAAGAAGGTGGAGAAGATCATAGAAGGGCGAGTGGCCGCCACAGGCACGGTCGATCGAGCGAGAATCCGCGAGAGGTTCACGTTCAACAGGCGCGCCATCGCACTGCTGGTTCTCGTGACCCTCATCCAGCCATTCGCAAGCCTCGCTCTGCGCGGGGTAGCTGCCATCGTGACGAGCGGGGTCTTGAGCGTTGCGGGGCTTGTTGTAGGCTCCTTCGCGATGGTCAAGACCCGGGAGATCGAGCGCCACATCTAGGTCAGCGCCACAGGCCTCCGGTGCCGCCCTCCATGATGTGCAAGGGACTCCGTTGCTCGAAGGTCCAAGAACGGGTGCCGGGATGGCCAGTATTGTCCAGTCGCTGGGCTAGCCGCTTTCACGACACTCGCCGAGTTCAGCAGCCAACTAATCGCAAAGATGACCTGCTTGCTCTTGAGCGGCGGAGTGGCCAGAATGGGGACACGAACGGGAAATGGGATAGTACGTCGTGTCTCCAGAGGGGATTCCGAGGCAGAAAAGCTCGCACGAGCAAGGGGGGGCCATGATCATGACGGAGTACACGGGAGCCCGAGGCGGGGCCACAGTTGACGAACTGCTAGTGTCGCGTCCGGGAAGTACGTGACCTAAGGATGTCGTCAGCCGTCTTCGTCCACTGGAAGATCCGTCTCTCTTGGTTGAAGTGTTCGATGTAGGCGAGTAGCTTAGCCGTGAGGTCTTGTTTCGACGGGAACCTCC
>JAPLGE010000123.1 GCA_026390315.1 Candidatus Bipolaricaulota bacterium | reverse complement strand
GGAGGTTCCCGTCGAAACAAGACCTCACGGCTAAGCTACTCGCCTACATCGAACACTTCAACCAAGAGAGACGGATCTTCCAGTGGACGAAGACGGCTGACGACATCCTTAGGTCACGTACTTCCCGGACGCGACACTAGCGACGCGGAGGGGCGGTGGGCAATAAGAGGGCTCGAGGCGATCGAGGCGATCGCGGCGTCCTTGACTGGCTTCTCGATCCGGAGAACCCTTCGGTCCGCGCCCTCACTCTGCGCGGCCTCCTCGGCCGACCTCCCGACGACCCGGAGGTCGTCGCGGCCTGCGCCGCGATCTCTCTCTGGAAGCCGGTTGAGCGAATCTTCGCGCGTCAGGCGGAACCAGGGCACTGGGGCGACCCGGAGAGCCCCTACCTCCCCAAGTACAAGGCGACCTACTGGACGGTCATGCTGCTCGCCGAGCTCGGCCTCACGGCCGCGGAGGAGCGGGCAAAGCGAGCGGCCGAGTCCCTCTTTCGCTTCCAGAGCCCCGACGGGGGCTTCGCCGAGTGCGGAGAGGTCGGGGCGCAGCGCGAATGCGCCGAGGTCGCGGCAAGAAGACGGGCGAAGGGCAAGGAGCCGCCTGACGAGGAGGCGTTCGTCGCGGACTACCTCCACCAGGCAACCCTCTCCTGCCTGACCGGGAACGTCCTCGCCGCCCTCCTGCGCATCGGATTCGCGGAGGATCCGCGGCTCGCCCGCGCGGTCGGCTGGCTCCTCGAGATCCAGAACGAGGACGGCGGCTGGCTCTGTCCGTACTGGAAGGCGCACGTTCGCGACCGCCACTCCTGCTTCTTCGGGACGATCGCTCCCCTCGAAGCCCTCTCCGAGCTTCCTCGGGATCGACGGTCGCCCGCGATCGAGATGGCGGCCGATCGGGCGGCGGAGTTCCTTCTCGCACACCGTCTCTACAAGGCCGACCACCATGGCTTCCGCGTGATCCACCCCGGCTGGCTCACGTTGAGCTTTCCCTTCTCGTACAACTACACCGTCCTTCGCGGGCTCTCCGTACTCTCTCGCCTCGAGATCCGCGATGAGCGGATGGAGGACGTGCGCGGCGTCCTGCGCGAGAAGCGGA
Organism: Candidatus Bipolaricaulota bacterium; assembly: GCA_026390315.1. Lineage (GTDB taxonomy): Bacteria > Bipolaricaulota > Bipolaricaulia > UBA7950 > UBA9294 > JAPLGE01. The sequence goes on along the minus strand of JAPLGE010000123.1, from coordinate 1,166 downwards.
CTCAAGACGGGAAATGGCTTCTCGAGGGGACGCCTGCGGGAAGGATGCAGACGAGTCTCGAGAAGAAGGGAGTCCCGAGCAAGGCGATCACCCTCGCCTGCCTGCGGGCCCTGGGAGAAAGAGAGACCTAGAGGCCGAACTTCTCTTGACAGGCCCCAAGCGGGCTTCTATGCTTCCGGAGTGCCTTCCAAAGATGCGCTGACGCGATCCCGTCGCGCGGTTGTGCGGCGGGCGATCCAAAAGGGGAACGCGGTCCTTAGATAAGGAGACGGTCTATGAGTGACGGAAGCGAGCTAGAAGGGCTCTTGCGGCCTCCGGTCCTGGAGATGGCGCCCTACCCGCCCAAGGCGATCACCCTCGCGAGCGGGGAGGAGATGGTCGTCCGCCAGATCGTGCGCGAGGAGGTTCCCACGCTCCTCGAAGCCATCGCACCCTTTATCTGGGTCGAACGGGACTTCTACGACATCGTCTCGGCGCGCCTCTTCGCCGAGCTCCTTGCGTTCAAGCGCTATCGCGTGCGCGACGAGTACTGCCTCGTCGGCCTGATCGATGGAATCCTCGCCGGGATCGTGAACGGCCGCGCCGACGGGCCCGATCGCGGGATGAGCTACCACACCCTGTCCCTGCGCCGCGGCCTGCGCGTGGGGGCGCACCTCTTCGCGGCGAAGATGGAGTACCACGTCGAGTTTCTCGGCGAGAAGGAGGTCCTGATCGTTGCGGAGAGCCCGATCGGGTTCCGCCGCTGGATGATCGAATACCCGCTCGAGAAGAAGTTCGAGGTCTCCCACGAGCTGGGCGGGGTCCCGTCGTGGGTCTTGACGCGGGAGACCTACTTCGCTGCGAAGCCCAGGCTCGTTGCCGGACGGCGCCCGGTGCCCGAGGCGCTCCTCGAGATGGCGAAGACGATCAAGCTTCCCGAGACGAAACCCGACAAGGCTCCTCTTGCGGAGAGGAGGTCGCGATGAGGGACGTCGCGATCGTCGGCGCAGCGATGACCCGCTTCGGCCGCGCCGAGGTGAGCCTGGTCGACCTGATGTGCTTGTCCGCGCTCCCGGCGCTCCATGACGCGGGCCTGGGCGATCGCCGCGTCGACGCCGTCGTCGTCGCCAACATGGGCGGGGCGCGGATCAACCGCCAGACGGCCGTGGCGAGCGCCCTCGTCGATC
>JAPLGE010000141.1 GCA_026390315.1 Candidatus Bipolaricaulota bacterium | reverse complement strand
CTCCTTCTTCGCCGCGCGCTCAAGGAACCGCTCGTCGAGCTCCCGGTGCGCCGTGGCCCGGCGCGCCTGCTTCGCCGGGTCCACGGACGAGAGACGCCTCGTGTTCGCGTCCGTCCAGACGCCGATGTTCGCGTCGATCTCATCGATCATGTCCCGAAGGAACCTTGGGATGTAGTCGAGCTGCGCGTTGGACGCGAGGCGAAAGAAGACCTCCTCGGTCTCTTCGAGTCCCCCGTCGAGAAACGGATTCCCTCCCGCCTCAAGCACCCTCCGGAAGACGGCGAGGAGGAGCGGCGCGCCCTCGAAGTTCCCGTCAATTCGCACGAGTTGCCCCGGCTTCACGCCGACCGAGTACTCAACCAACACCTTCGCCACCGCATCGACGCGTGGATCAGTCATTCGTCTCTCCTGAAGCTTGGAAAATGTGAGGGATAGATTAGGGGCTGCCCCGCCACCCGTCAACCCGAGAGCAACCGGGAGCTCTCCCCGACTCCGCGCGTCCGCCCCCTTTGCGCCGCCGGGAAACCCCCTCATTCCCGCAGCGGCCCAACCGAGGTTGTGCGATCCCCGCTCCTCGGGCACACTCCGCCATTCCCAGGCGCTGGGAGCGCCGAGGAGGGACGAACCGTGGCGACGGAGTACCCACTCACCAGGGCCAACCGCATCGTCCTCGCGCGCGCCTTCCGCGACGTCCCGCGCGTCGACCTCTCGATCGACTGCGCCCTCGAGGACCAGATAGGCTCGGCCTTCGTCGACGACCTCGAGAACACGCAGGCGTTCCAGATTGCGGTCGGGCCGTTTCGCTACTTCGCCGGCGATCCAACGGTCCCCGGAGCGCGAGGGGTGCTCAAGATGCTGCCGCCCGACTCCTTCCTCATGCCCTCGGCTCCGGGGTGGCTTGAGGCGGCGAACACGGCGTGCGGAGAGAAGCTCGTCCCGCTCAGGCGCCACTCCTTCTCCTCCAAGGGGCTGTCCTCCGCGCACCTGCGCGAGCTGGTGGAGAGGTCGAGGTTCGCCGATCGCGTGGAAGAGATGGACGCCGCCTTCGCCGCGCGGGTCTGGGGACAGGATCACTTTGTCGACCTCTCGACCTACGAGTCGCCCGAGGACTTCGGTCGGCGGGGAATCGGCTTCACCGTCGAGGACAAAGGGACCATCGTCGGCGCCGCCTTCGCCTCGCTCGTCAGCACGAGGGGCATCGAGGTCAGCCTCTACGTCCTGCCCGACTACCGCCGGCAGGGGATCGGCGCCCTTCTAGCCAGTCGCCTCCTCCTTTCGTGCCTAGAGAGCGGCCTCGATCCGCACTGGGACGCGGCGAACCCCGAGTCCTGCCGCCTCGCCGAGCGCCTCGGCTACGCCCCAGCCGGCACGTACATCGCCTACTACCTGGAAGGCTAGACTCAACCCTCCCATGGGGACCGCTGCACCAAGGCCTGGCCCCGACCTTCCGAACCTCACGAGTGACCCGCTGCGTTGCGACGGGTAAGATCCTAGAGAGGAGGAAAGACCATGCCCACCCGACCGCTCGCCCTTCCCCGGGACCTCATCCCGGTGGCCGACATGCTCGTCGAGGCGTTCCAGTATCCGGACCATCCGGAGTGGGGCGTCCAGTCCGACGAGCAAAGGCAGATCGTCGAGTCCCTCCGACGCATGGGCCGCATCTGGCCGCTCGTCCGCGTCCTGCAATGGATCTCGCCCTCGCTGCGCGATGTCGCCCGCGGGTTCGTCCGGGAGGAGAACGGCGCGATCGGCGGGTTGGCGCTCGCCCAGCGTGAGGGGACGACGCCCACGTGGGTCATCAGCATGGTGGGCGTCCTACCCACATACCGCCGTCGCGGGATCGCGCGCGAGCTCGTTTTGGCAACGCTCGAGATGGTGCGCTCGCGGGGCGGGACACGCGCCACGCTCGCCGTGATCGAGGGAAACGCGCCGGCACAGTCCCTCTACCGCTCCATCGGCTTCGTCGAGTTCGGCGGCTACACGTGCTACGCGCTCGCGCCGGCCGGCGCTGTCGAGCGACCGACGCTCCCTCCCGGCACCGAGGAGGCCCCACTCGCCGAGTTCGACTGGCAGACGCGTTACGAGCTAGACCAGCGAATCGTCCCCGAGAGCCTGCAGCGTTTCGAGCCGATCGTCCCCGGCCGCTACCGCCCGCCGCGGCTGATGCGCGCCCTTGCCCCGTTGTTCAGCCTCGCGTTGGGGACAAAGGTGCGCGACATCGTGATCCGCACGGCGCGCGACCGGCTCGTCGTCGCGAGCGGCGGGTGGACCCTGTCGAGACGAGGAGAGGGCACCAACCGCATTCGGATCCGCCTCGACCCCGCCTGCCCCGACCTCGCCCCCTTCCTCGTCCGACGGCTGCTCCACGAAGTCCTCGCGAAGAGACCCAGGCTGCGGATCGAACTCGTCGTCCCGTCGTGGGCCCCGGCCGTCGCCGCGGCCGCGGAGGAAGTCGGGTTCGTCCGGCGAACGGCGAACAGAGAGATGGGAATCGAGCTTGAGACGTGGTCCCGCGGGGAGTCCCCTCGGACTGAAGGATAAGCCTGAACGCGTGGGGCAGGTACTCGCGACGAGTACCGCTGTGTCAAGCATCTCGTACCTTACCGGGTGTGGGTTGGCGGCCGGCTTCTCTTTCAGGGACGGGGTGCTCTAGGCTCGCTACGGATGGGAGTGCGCGTGGGCAGGTCGGGCAAGATCGGAACGGCCGTGCGCCAGTTCGTGGGTCAGATGGACC
>JAPLGE010000044.1 GCA_026390315.1 Candidatus Bipolaricaulota bacterium | reverse complement strand
TCAGTGTAGGAAGCGAAGAGGTCCGCCTCGCCTTTGGGGTTTCGCTGCAGATACCCTTTCTTCTGGTCGATCAGTCCGTAGTGCAGGATCGACTGAAACTCGACCACAATCTGTCCTGTGCGTGGATCGTAGGTCCCTTTGTACTCAGGCTCTGCAAGAAGCAGCCCTATCACGCCGGAGTCCCCCGCCGCCGTGGGCACACCCTTCGCGACGAGGTTGAACGTAACAAGCGACATGGTGAGCCCGCTCTTCTCCCCTGGAACGATGCGGAATCCGATCGCCCCAGAGAAGCTCGTCTCCTGCTTCCCCTTGTCCGTGGTCACTGTGCCCCCGACTCCTCCTAGGTTGCCTGTGAGGTAGTACTGAGCCTGTTGCTGTGGTATGGCAACGAAAGTGATCGCTAGCAGAAAGGCAACCACGATGCACCAGATCGCCCACAATCTCCTCGCCATCGGCACCTCCTTCGGAGGGGAAGGTTCTCCCTGTCAACTCCATCAGTTGACGGAAAGAACGGGACCACCCGCCCTCTTAGGTCCAGTCTCGTGAGCCCCGAAGAGATTGTCAAGTTCGTTTCCTGCAGAGCATGACGAAGGACATCCGGTTGACGCAGAAGACCCTTGGCCACGCGAACTCAGCCACCACGCAGCCCTACACCCACATCGTCGACGAGGAGCTTGAGGAAGCTCTCAAATCCTTTCGGCAGCCGCAGGAAGTCGCCACGTAGGAAGTAGCCTGAGAGTACGTCCTAGGACTAGCTCTGGAGCTGGACCATTCACCGGGGGCCGGTCACTGCGCTCACGCCATCTCCAGATACCTTTTCACTTCCCAGTCTACCACTGCGACACGGAACTCGTCCCACTCCTCCCACTTGGCGCGGCGGAAGCTGTCGTAGACCCTCTCGCCCAGCGCGGCCTGGATGACTTTGTCGCCCTCCAGTTCGCGCAATGCCTCCGCCAGCGAGCCGGGCAGAGAGCCGATGCCGAGTCTCGCACGCTCGGCCTCGTCGAGCTGATAGATGTTGACGTTGTTGAGCGGCTTGGGTGGAGTCATCTGGCTGTCAATCCCGTGCAGGGCGGTGGCAAGCATCGCCGCGAAGGCCAGGTACGGGTTGGAGGATGGGTCGGGAAAACGCAGTTCGGCGCGCGCGTCTTCGTCGCGGCCTTCCGTGTAGCGCGGGATCCGAATCAACGCCGAGCGGTTGATCTGCGCCCAGCCGATATAGACCGGCGCTTCGTAGCCCGGTACCAGCCGCTTGTACGAGTTGACCGTCGGAGCGACCACAGCGGCCAGGGCGCGCGCGTGCGCCAGTTGCCCGGCAATAAACCCGTAGGCCAGAGACGAAAGATGGTATTCGTCCTTGGCGTCGAAGAAGAGGTTTCGGCCCTTCTCGTCAACAATGGACTGGTGGCAGTGCATGCCGGACCCGTTGATCCCGAAGACTGGCTTGGGCATGAACGAGGCCACCAAGCCGTGCCTGGCGGCGATCGCTTTCACGGCGTATTTCAGCGTCAAGACGTTGTCGGCGGTGCGCAGGGCATCCGCGAAGCGGAAGTCGATCTCGTGCTGAGCGAGCGCCGCTTCGTGGTGACCGACTTCCACTTCCAGCCCCATGCTGTTCAGAGCGTCCATGAGCTCCGTGCGGACGCGCACCGCTTCGTCGTCCGCAGAGAAGTCGAAGTAGCCGCCGATGTCGTACGGAACGGGGTGGACGCTCTCGCCGTCGTTCCGCTTGAACAGGAAGAACTCCGGCTCCGGACCGACGTTGTACGTCCACCTGCGCGCCTGGGTCTTCTCTAGCATCCGCTTCAGGACGCCGCGCGGGTCTCCATCGAAGGGTGTTCCGTCCGGCGTGTAGATGTCGCAGAAGACGCGCGCCCGGCGGGCGTCAGCAGGAGACCAAGGGAGAACAGCGTAGGTGGCCGGGTCGATGACCAAGCGCATGTCGCTTTCCTGGATGCGGGCGAAGCCTTCCACCGACGAGCCGTCGAACCAGACCCCGTCTTCGAGCGCAACTCCGAGGCGGCCAACCGGCGCATCGACGCTCTTGACCCCGCCGGTCACGTCGGTGAACTGGTAGGAGATGAACCGGACGTTGTC
>JAPLGE010000121.1 GCA_026390315.1 Candidatus Bipolaricaulota bacterium | reverse complement strand
TGCGACAGGTCTGAAGGTGGACGCCTTCCGCCAGCTCGCTCACGCCCTGGCGCTGCAGGGTGTCGCGTCGCTGCGCTACGACAAGCGGGGAGTCGGGGAGAGCGGAGGAACGTTCGCGACGGCGTCGAGGGCCGATCTCCTCTCCGACGCGCGCACGGCGCTCGAGGCTCTGCGTGCGGCGAGCGGCATCGACTCGAGGCGCTCCTTCGTGCTTGGCCACAGTGAAGGGGGATACCTCGCTCCGCTCCTCGCCGCGGAGGACAAGACCGTTGCGGGAGTGGTGCTCTTGGCCGCCCCGGCGCGATCGCTCGATCAGATCACGCGTTGGCAGGTGGAGGTGCTCCAGCGGTTGGGGGGCTCAAACGAGAGCCTGATTGCGCAAGTCCTCGCTCAAGAGGACCAGTTCATCGCTTTCGTCAAGGCGTCGAAGGGCGAATGGGCGGACTACTCGCTCGAGACCCTCAAGAGCGCGATGCCGTGGATCACTGAGGACCAGGCCGGGGCCATGCGCACCGTCTCTCTTGTCTGGCTGCGTGAGCACTACCTCGACGATCCGCTCGCAGCGCTCCGCCGTGTCACCTGCCCGGTGCTGGTCGTGCAGGGGGAGAAGGACCTCCAGGTACCGGCGAGCGAGGCCGAGCTCCTGGAAAAGACGCTTCGGGAAGCGGGCAACACGGACGTGACGGTCGAGATCTTGCCCGACGTCAACCACCTTTTGCGCCACCACCCGGAGGAACCGAACCTCGCCTATCAGCACCTCGACGAGCCGCTCGACCCGAGGGTGGTTGCGGCCGTGACGACGTGGGTCGTCGCGCACCGTGCCCCCTGAGGACCTCGCGTCTCGTGCGGCGGTCGCCGCGCTCCTGCGGTCGCGGGGCATTCGGCCGAGCAAGCGCCTCGGCCAGAACTTTCTCGTCGACCGGTCGGTGTTGAACCGGATCGTCTCCGAAGTCCGCGTCTGTGCCCCTCGGGAGGTCGTGGAGATCGGGGCGGGTCTCGGGACGGTGACGCGCGAGCTCGCCGTACTCGCAGAGCGAGTCCTGGCGGTCGAGATCGACGCCCGACTCGCGGACGGTCTCGAGCGCTCGCTCGGCGACCTGGCGAACGTTGAGGTGCGGCGCGGAGACTTCTTGAAGCTTGACCTGCACGCGATAGGGGAAGGCCCCGTCTTTGTCGTGGGGAGCATCCCCTATCGGATCACGGCGCCGATCCTGAACCACCTCGTCGACAGCCGTGGCGCGATCTCTGGGGTCATCCTCCTGACGCAGAGCGAGGTCGCGCGGAAGATTGCCGCGAGCCCGGGAGTGGAGGGCTCGTCGCTCGGGGTGCGGGTGCGCGCCTACGGCGACGTCATCCGCTTGCGAGAGGTCCCTCGCTCATCCTTCTATCCCGTTCCCGAGGTCGACTCGACCCTGTGGCGTCTCGTCTTCCTTGAGGCGCCGCGGTTTTCGGCGGGAGAAGAGGTCTTCTTCGCCCTCGTGCGTACGCTCTATGGCAAGAGGCGAAAGATGATCCGCGGCGCGCTGCGCGACCTGCTCCCGGCCGAGGGCGTTGCCGAGGTCATCCGCGCGGCCGCGATCGACCCGACCGTGCGAGGAGAGACTCTCTCCTTCGAGGAACTCGATCGACTCGCGATCGCCGTCTCCCGAACGGTCGGAGCGGCGCAGGATTCGTAGGCGGCGGCATCGGTCCCGGCTTTCGAGGCGCGTGGGCCGCCTGCCTCTGAGAGGGCGTGACAAGGCAAGAGGCCTGGGAAACGCCCTTCCACGGTTCGGAAAGAAGGGTTGACAAGGAGGCCGTCTCCGGGTAGAGTTTCCTCGTTCTGATCGCCGACCTCTTGTGCTTGACAGCCTCGAGGTCGAGTGGTAGAATCGAACGTTGCGCGGCGGGAGCCGCGTGCGGTCCTTGACAAGTGAATAGAGTGTGTGTCACACAAGCGAAGTAAGGGCAGACGGTGGACATCTTGGCAGCTGGAAGCGATGAAGGACGTGGCTAGCTGCGATAAGCCCCGGGGAGCCGCTAAGCAGGCTTTGATCCGGGGATATCCCAATGGGAGTACCCGCCATGGTGAAGCCATGGCAGGGCGCGCCGAAACTGAAGTAGGCGCGCTCAGCGAACCCGGGGAAGTGAAACATCTCAGTACCCGGAGGAAAAGAAATCAACCGAGATTCCCTGAGTAGCGGCGAGCGAAACGGGAAGAGCCTAAACCGAGGGAGTGTAAGGCTGCATCCGTTGCTCTCTCGGGGTTGCAAGTCGGTGTTTCCTCACCGTTGCAGAGGTGGGCAGGGTTACAGGCGAGGCCTAGCCGAACAGTCCGCAAAGTCTCTGGAAAGGACGACCGCAGTGGGTGATAGTCCCGTAGGCGAAAGGTCAAACCACCCTGAATGTCGACTTAAGTAGCGTCGGGCACGTGAAATCCGGCGTGAATCTGGGAGGACCACCTTCCAAGGCTAAACATTACCAGCTGACCGATAGTGAACTAGTACCGCGAGGGAAAGATGAAAAGCACCCCGGGAGGGGAGTGAAATAGAACTTGAAACCGTCTGCTTACAGACAGTGGGAGCATCCATGAAACCGCCTTCGGGCACTGATTGGGTGTGACCGCATGCCTTTTGCAGTATGATCCGGCGAGTTACGTTACGTGGCAAGGTTAAGCCGAGCAAGGCGAAGCCGTAGCGAAAGCGAGTCTGAATAGGGCGCCAGTCACGTGATGTAGACCCGAAGCTAGGTGATCTAACCATGGGCAGGGTGAAGTATACTTGATCGTATATGGAGGCCCGAACCCACTATCGTTGAAAAGCTAGGGGATGACCTGTGGTTAGCGGCGAAAAACCAATCGAACCTAGTGATATCTGGCTCTCCCCGAAATAGTTTTAGGACTAGCCTCGTGCGAAAGACAGCCGGGGGTAGAGCACTGGTCGGGGAAGGGGGGAAACTTCCGACCCTAATCAAACTCCGAATACCGGTCTGTTGTTACACGGGAGTCAGACTGTGGGGGATAACCTTCATAGTCGCGAGGGAAACAACCCAGACCGCCAGCTAAGGTCCCTGAATCCAGGCTAAGTGAGAAAGGATGTGTTGTTGCCGAAACAGCTGGGAGGTTGGCTCAGAAGCAGCCACCCTTTAAAGAGTGCGTAATAGCTCACCAGTCTAGCGGCGATGCGCCGAAGATTTATCGGGACTAAGCCTGGTACCGAAGCTGCGGGATCTCACCTTCGGGTGGGATCGGTAGGGGAGCATTCCGTTAACGGCTGAAGCTGGACTGCAAGGTCCGGTGGACGAGACGGAAGAGAGAATGCCGGAACGAGTAACGCGAGCAATGCGAGAATCGTTGCCACCGAATGCCTAAGGTTTCCTGGGCAAGGCTGATCCTCCCAGGGTTAGGCGGAACCTAAGCTGAACCCGAAAGGGATAGGCGATGGACAGCAGGTTAATATTCCTGCGCCTCTAGTCTTGCGCTTGAGCAATGGGGTGACCCCGAAGGGTCCCCTCCGCATGCTGACGGATGTGCATGTCCAAGCACCAAGGTAGGGGGAATAGGAAAATCCGTTCCCCCGTTACGTCGAGGTGTGATGGCGAGCCCGTCTTAGGGCGAAGGGAGGCGGAGTCATCGGGCAAGAAAAACCTCTAGCGAGCAAGGAAGAGTCCGTACCACAAACCGACACAGGTAGGCGGGTAGAGAATACCAAGGTGGACGAGTGAAACTCAGTCAAGGAACTCGGCAAAATGACCCCGTAACTTCGGGATAAGGGGGGCCACCTTCGGGTGGCCGCAGAGAATCGGCCTGAGCGACTGTTTAGCAAAAACACAGGACTCTGCCAACTCGAAAGAGGATGTATAGAGTCTGAAACCTGCCCACTGCTGGAAGGTTAAGGGGAGGTGTGAAAGCGCCAAACTGAAGCCCCAGTGAAGGGCGGCGGTAACTATAACCGTCCTAAGGTAGCGAAGTTCCTTGTCAGGTAAGTTCTGACGCGCATGAAAGGCACAACGACTTGGGCGCTGTCTTGACTGAGTGCTCGGTGAAGCTGAAGCACGGGTGAAAACGCCCGTGACCCGCGGTAAGACAAAAAGACCCCGTGGAGCTTTACTATAGCTTGGCACTGGGCTTTGACATTCATTGTGTAGGATAGGTGGGAGGCGATGAAGCTGGGGCGCTAGCCTCGGTGGAGCCGTCCTTGGAATACCACCCTGCGGATGTTGGAGCTCTAACCGTTTGGCCGTTAGCAGCGGTCGCGGGACCGTGTTAAGTGGGTAGTTTGACTGGGGCGGTCGCCTCCCAAAAGGTAACGGAGGCGCGCGAAGGTCTCCTCAGGCTGGTTGGCGATCAGCCATTGAGTGCAAGGACATAAGGAGGCTTGACTGCGAGACCTACAAGTCGAGCAGATGCGAAAGCAGGCCCTAGTGACCCAGTGGCACTTTGTGGAAGGGCCACTGCTCACCGGACAAAAGCTACCCCGGGGATAACAGGCTAGTTCCGTCCAAGAGTTCACATCGACGACGGAGTTCGGCACCTCGATGTCGGCTCATCCTATCCTGGGGCTGAATCAGGTCCCAAGGGTCCGGCTGTTCGCCGGTTAAAAGGGTACGCGAGCTGGGTTCAGACCGTCGTGAGACAGGTCGGTCTCTATCTACCGTGGGCGTGGGAGACTTGAGAGAGACTATCCCTAGTACGAGAGGACCGGGATAGCTGAACCAATGGTGTACCAGTTGTCTCGCCAGAGGCACCGCTGGGTAGCTAAGTTCAGTTAGGATAAGCGCTGAAGGCATCTAAGCACGAAGCCGTTCTCAAGACTAGGTCTCCACATCAGGCCCCTCCGAGACTAGGAGGTTGATAGGCCGCAGGTGTAAGCACAGCAATGTGTTCAGCCGAGCGGTACTAATTGGCCGAAGGCTTGTGTGGCACACACCCTGTTCGCTTGTCCGGACATTGAGATTCCAGGTGGCACATGGCGGAGGGGAAACACCCGTTCCCATCTCGAACACGGAAGTTAAGCCCTCCCGCGCCGATGGTACTCACCTCGCGAGGGGTTGGGAGAGTAGGTCGCTGCCTGGTCTTTTCTTTCTACTAGGGAATGCGCTTCGAGCCCCGCCGTCGCCGGGGCTCGTTTCCTTTTCGCGTTTCCCGGAAGCCGACCGGCTGGGGGGCGACGTCGCGCCGCCGGTTTACTCGCGCGCGTTGCCCGGGGGACTTGGCTCCGCGAAGTGGAGGACCCGGTACACCGACACCGCGGGCTCCGGTTTCAGCGTCCAGCGATCGGCCGCGACGCCCAGTTTCAAGCAGAGCTCCGTGAGGAACTGCGCCGGGTCCGGGAAGGTCTGCCAGACCTGGGGGAGGAAGGTCGACGTCCCCTCCGCCGTTGCAAGGATCACGCCGTCTTCGCCCGGCTTCAACTTCCACAGGAGATCTGCCGGGCCCGCGTAGCTGAGGGGCCGCACTCGGCCGAGGACGCTGATCTCGATGCGGATCCCGAGGACTTCCTCTCGGGAGACCGGCGGGAAGCGCGGGTCGCCGGTCGCGGCGAGCACGGTGTTTCGAAGGACATTCTGGCAGAGAGGCTCGTGGCGGGAGAACTCGTCGATCATGCAGCCGCGCAGGGCCCCGCCTTTGGATAGCGTGACGAACGCAGCCGCTGTCCGCCGGAATCCCTTCGGAAGGTCGGCCAGGTGGACGCTAGGCTCTGCCTCCCCCGCGGCGGCCGCCTCGAGAGCCTGCCGCGCGAGCGCGAGAAGGCTCCTCTGTTCCGATGGCGTGAGGATTGGAGGCGCCACGGAAAGCGCTTCGTGGGTCACGACGGCCCACGCGGCTCCAAAGGCAATTCCAAGACACGAGAACGCAATGCCGACGGCCCGCGACCCTCTCATCTGTCACCTCGCGGGACCACGGTACCCCGTTCCGCGCGGCCGTTCAAGCTTGGAGAGCAGGGACGCTTCTCCTATACTCGCGAGAAGGCGAGAGCGTTGCCTTTCGTGCGTAGCCAGAATCTAGAGACAAAGGAGCGCGATGAACAGGGACTTGGTGGAGACCTTCTGCGACCTGGTGCGGATCGACAGCGAATCCGGGGACGAGACTCGCTTCATTGACTACCTGCGGGGACTCTTCGAACAGAGGCTTGGGGCCGCGTGTCGGCTCGACGGATACGGGAACCTGATTGCGCGAGTCGCGGGAAAGGAGTCGCAAAAGCGGGAGCCGATCCTCCTCGGGGCGCACGCCGACACGGTGAAGCCCGGGAAGGGGATCGAGCCGGTCATCGCCGATGGAGTGATCCGCTCCAAGGGCGAGACGATTCTCGGTGCCGACGACAAGGCGGGAATCGCGGAGATCCTTGAAGGCGTGCGGACGGCGAAGAGAAGGCCTCCCGTAGAGATCCTCATCACCCTGGGCGAAGAGATCGGTCTGCAAGGAGCAAGAAACCTGGACTCAAGCCTCGTCTCGGCAAAGACAGGCTTCATCTTTGACTCGGACGCGCTCGACACGGTGATCGTGGGAGGCCCCACCCACGTCTCGTTCGACATCGAGATCGTCGGCCGCGCGGCCCACGCGGGGATGGAGCCGGAGAAGGGGATCTCGGCGATCCGCGTGGCCGCACAGGCGATCACCGCGTTCGCTGAGGGGCGCATCGACGAAGAGACGACGGCGAACGTCGGGACGATCCAGGGCGGCCTGATCCGGAACGGCGTTCCCGAGAGGGTTACGATCAAGGCCGAATGCCGAAGTCTCGACCACGAGAAGTGCATGCGCCAGGCCGATCGGATGCGCAAGGCGTTCGAGGACGCGGGGCGCGCGGCCGGCGCGCGCGTCGAGGTGAAGGCAGACCTGAACTACAAGGCCTCCCGCGTCCCGGAGGATTCGCCCCTCGTGAAGACCGCCATGGCCGCGATCGCCGCCGCCGGCCTCTTGCCCAAGACGAGGGTCATCACCGGCGGGACAGACGCCCTCGTCCTCGGTGAGAAGGGGATCCAGGCCGTGGTCCTCGGGACGGGCGAGAAAGACGCGCACTCGACCAGCGAGGAGATTGCGATCGCCGACCTGGAGAAGGTGGTTGAGATCATTCGCCAGCTTCTCCACTCGCTCGCCTAGGCCCGTTGACAGGCCGCTTCGGAAGCGGTAGAATGACGGCGTATTCCTCGGTAGCTCAATGGTAGAGCGCTCGGCTGTTAACCGAATGGTTGGAGGTTCGAGTCCTCCCCGGGGAGCAAGCG
>JAPLGE010000188.1 GCA_026390315.1 Candidatus Bipolaricaulota bacterium | reverse complement strand
CCCGCACAACGGGTAGACGAACCCCGCCCCGGCGCTCGCGCGCACCTCGCGCACAGGAAGGGTGAAGCCGGTCGGGGCGCCCTTCAGTTCGGGGTCGTGGGACAGGGAAAGGTGGGTCTTAGCGACGCAGATCGGGAGGCTCCCGAACCCGAGGCGTTCGGCGCGCTCGATCTGGGAGAGGGCGCGGTCGGAGTAGGTGACGCCCGCCGCCCCGTAGATCTCGCGCGCGATGGTCTCGATCTTCTCCGTGATCGGCCGCTCGAGCGGATAGAGGAAGCGGAAGTCCGCCGGCTCCTGGCACGCGGCGACCACGGCCTCGGCGAGCTCGATCGCGCCCGCTCCCCCGCAGGCGAAGTGGTCGGCCGCGACCGCGGCAAACGCGCCGGCCTTCTCGGCCGCGCGGCGGACGAGCTTGAGCTCTCGATCGCTGTCTTCGGCGAAGCGGTTCAACGCGACGACCACGGGAACGCCGAACCGCTTGACGATCGCGATGTGCCTCTCGAGGTTCGCGCAGCCCTCCTCCAGAAGTCCGAGGTCCTCCCGCGTGTACGGGGCGGGAAGCGGCCTCCCGGCGGTCACCTTGGGGCCGCCGCCGTGCATCTTCAGGGCGCGGACCGTGGCCACGACGACGACGGCACTGGGCGCGAGCCCGCTCGTGCGGCACTTGATGTCGACGAACTTCTCGAACCCCAGGTCCGCGCCGAAGCCCGACTCGGTGACCACGACGTCGGCGAGCTTGAGGGCGAGGCGGTCGGCGATGATTGAGGAGTTGCCGTGCGCGATGTTCCCAAAGGGGCCGGCGTGGACGAAGACCGGCTGCCCCTCCAGGGTCTGCATCAGGGTCGGCTTCACGGTCTCCTTCATCAGGACGGCGGCCGCGCCAGCCACGCCGAGATCCTCCGTCGTGACCGGCGCGCCCGAGGTGGAGTACCCGACCACGATCCGTCCGATCCGCCGCCGCAGGTCCTCGAGGTCGCTCGCCAAGGCCAAGATGGCCATCAGCTCAGAGGACACGGTGATGTCGAACCCGGCCTCGCGCGGGACGCCGTCCGCCTTCCGTCCAAGGCCGATCACGACCTGGCGCAGGGCGCGGTCGTTCACGTCGAGGACGCGGTTCCAGGCGATGGAGTAGGGATCGAGGTTGAGCCGCTCGAGACCTGTCTTCTCCCAGGCCTCTTTGGAGCTGTTCCGCTCGTGGAAGAGACGGGCGTCGATCGCGGCGGCGATCAGGTTGTGCGCGGCGCCGATCGCGTGGATGTCCCCCGTGAGATGGAGGTTCAGCTCCTCCATGGGAACGATCTGGGAGTATCCCCCGCCAGCCGCGCCTCCCTTGATTCCGAACGTCGGGCCCTGCGAGGGCTGGCGCACGCAGGCGATCGCGCGCCGCCCCAGGCGGCCGAGCCCCTGCACGAGCCCGATCGTGGTCGTCGTCTTCCCCTCACCGAGCGGCGTAGGAGTGATCGCCGTCACGTCGACGTACCGGCCGTCTGGCTTCCCTGATCGCGAGTGAAGGGCCGCGAGCGTGACCTTGGCTTTGTACGTGCCGTAGGGCTCCACCTCGTCTTCCGAGAGGCCCGCCTCCCGCGCGATCTCAAGAATCGGCCTGATCTTCGCGCGGCGCGCGATTTCAAGGTCCCTGTTCATCGGAGTCCTCCTCAAGCAACTTCTCGAGGCGCAGCGAGCGCTCCACGGTCTCGTCGAGGACGAAGTGGAGCTCCGGCGTGTAGCGGAGCGTGAGACGGTGGGCGAGTTCGCTCCGGAAGAAGCCGCGGTCGCGGCGGAATGCGGCCAGGACTGCCTCCTTGTCCACCCCTGAGGCGCTGAGCGCGACGAACACCTTGGCGTAGCGCGCGTCGACGGAGAGCTGAACGTCCATTACTGTCGGGAACGCCTCTTTGAGTGCGGGATCGCGCGCCTCGAACTCGACGATCGCGGAAAGCTCGCGCTTGATCTCCTCACGCAGCTTGGCGTGCCCGCGATCGGTACTCACACGACCTCCACGTCGAACGCCTCGAGGGCGAAGTCTCTGCGGAGTTCGAGAGTGGTGCGCAATTGGGTCAGGGCCGCGTCGGTCGTGTGAGGGTCGTTCGAGACGTGCGCCACCTGGATCGTCGCGCGATCGAGGCGATCGAGGTTGTCTACCTCGGCGGCGGCGAACGCCGTCCCGCGGCGCTTCACCTCGGCCAGGATTCCCTTGACGATCGAGCGTTTCTCCTTGAGGGACTCAACCCGGGGGAGATGAAAGTGCAGGGTGAGGAGGCCGGCCTTCATGGCTCGCTCAGTGGGTGACCTCTTCCATGGTGAAGAAGACGAGTCGGTCTCCGACCTCGACCTGATCGAAGTCCTTGACGCGGATTCCGCACTCCCGGTCGGCCTGGACCTCGCGCGCGTCGTTCTCGAAACGGCGGAGGGAGGCGATCTCGCCGGTGAAAACCTCTCGGTCCCCTCGCATGACGTGAAGTCTTGCAGAGCGGGTGATCTTCCCTTGCGTCACGTAGCACCCGGCGACCATGCCGTGAGGGATCTTGAACACTTGTCTGACTTCGGCCTCACCGAGCTTCTGCTCCGCGTACTCGGGGGCCACCATCCGCTTCAGGGCGCGCCCGAGCTCGTCGATCAGGTCGTAGATGATGTCGTAGGGGAGGACGATGACGCCCTCGGCGTCGGCGAGCTTCGACGCCTTGGGATCGACCTTGACGCCGAACCCGACCACGAGGCTGGTCCCGCCGATCGTCGAGGCGAGCAGGACGTCGCTCTCCGAGATCGTCCCCACTCCGGCGTGCAGGACATCGAGCTGGACGCTCTCGACGTGGATTCCGTCGATCTCTCGCCGCGCGGCCTCCAGTGCGCCGGTTGACGCCGCCTTCAGGACAACGCTCAGCTTCACTTCCTCAGCCACCACGCGGAAGAGGTCCTCGACGTTCAGCTCAGGACGGACGCGGCGCGGCGCCGCCTGCGCCCCCCGTCGGGCGGCCGCGACCTCCTTCGCCTCGTTCGCGTCCTTCTTCACCTCGAGCGCCGTCCCGACCTGCGCAACCTCTTCGAGGCCAAGGATCTCTACGGCTTTCCCGGGGCCTGCCTCCGGGACACGCTTGCCGTTCTCGTCGATCAGCGCCTTGACGCGGCCGTACGTCGAGCCCGCGACGACGCAGTCCTTCTCGTGCAGAGTCCCGTCTCGAATCACGGCCGTCGTGACGGGGCCCCGGCCGCTCGTCAGGTGGCTCTCGATGACGATCGCCTCGAGCGGTCCGCTCGGGTCGGCGCGCAGGTTCTCCATCTCCGCGACGAGGAGGATCATCTCCAGGAGCTCGTCAATGTGCTCCTCGTTCAAGGCGGAGATGGAAACCGTGATGGTCTGCCCTCCCCACGCCTCGGGGGTCAGGCCCTGCTTGGCGAGGTCCGTCATCACCTTGTTGATGTCGGCGTTTGGCTTATCGATCTTGTTGATGGCGACGATGAGCGGAATCCCGGCGGCACGGATGTGGTCGATCGCCTCGACCGTCTGAGCCATGACGCCGTCGTCGGCGGCGACGACGAGGACCGCGATGTCGGTGGCCTTGGCTCCGCGGGCGCGCATCCCCGTGAACGCCTTGTGCCCCGGCGTGTCGATAAAGGTGATCTTCTGTCCGTGCAGATCGGCCTGGTAGGCTCCGATCGTCTGCGTGATCCCGCCCGCCTCCTTGGAGGCGAGATGGGAATGGCGGATCGCGTCGAGCAGGGTCGTCTTGCCGTGGTCGATGTGGCCAAGGACGGAGACGATCGGCGGACGCGGCATCCCCTTCTTGACCGGCCGCGCGGCGGGGCGAGCTTCGGGAGCCGCTGCGGGCGGTGAAGGCGCTTCCTCCGTTGGCTTCACCTGCTCGCGGTACAGGTTGACGATGAGGGTGCACTCCTCTTCGTCGACCGAGTTGGCCGCCTTGAGGTTCGGCATCCCCATCTCGGCCAGTTTGGTGATCAGGTCCTTGCTCGAGACCCCGAGCTCGGCCGCGATCTCATAGATCCTCTTTCTGATTCCAGCCAACGGCAGCCCTCTTTGTTCGCGAGATGTGGAACGGCCGAGACTATACCCGACTCGCGAAGGGGGGGCAAATCCATCCTTTCTGGATCGAGGGCCTCCTCAGCGGAGGACGATCAGGAGAACGACGAGAAAGAGAAGCCCGCCGGCGACCACGCCGAGGACGATGCGGAGGCCCAGGCGGCGCAGGTGCACCTTGTCGCTCGGGGCTAGCGGGGGGGAGTGGGGGCGAAGGAGCGCCATTCGCTGCGCCTGCTTGTAGGTTTTCACGAAGAGGGAGACCTTCTTCTGGCGCTTGTAGACGACGGCGAGGTTGTGCATAGCGTTCGTGTGCTTGGGGTCGACCTCGAGGGCTCGCTTGTAGGCGTATTCGGCCCGAGCGAGATCGCCCGCGTCGACGTACAGGTTCCCGAGGCGGTAGTAGATCTTCGCCTTCTCCAACCCGTACTGGAGGACATCGACGAGAAGCCGAATCCCTTCGTTGTAGGATCGCGCTTTGCGCAGCTCTTCGGCGCGCGCTAGCCCTTCCTCGACGCAGGCCGCGCGCTCTTCAGGGCTCTTGGGACTTTCCGTGCTCATCGAGCCATTCCCTCACTTTCTGGATGTCGAGCCAGGTCAGGTACTTCGGGCTCCCCTTCGCCCGGGAAGGATAGCGCAGGAGGTAGCTGGGGTGAAACATCGGGAAGAGCTGGATTCCTCCGCGCCAGGGGAGGAACGTGCCGCGGGCGCTCGTGATCCCCGGCGCCTCCGGAAGCAGCCACTGCGTGGGGGTGTTTCCCAGGGTGACGATCAGGCCGGGATTGATGAGGGCGATCTGTGCCTCGAGGTACGGGAAGCATGCCTCCGTTTCCTTTCTCGTCGGGACCCGATTCTCCGGCGGCCGGCACTTCACGACGTTCGTGATGTACACCCGATCACGAGCGAGGCCGATCGATGCCAGCACCTCGTCGAGCTTCTGCCCGGCCGGTCCGACGAACGGTCGGCCCGTCTGGTCCTCGACTTCTCCCGGTCCCTCCCCCACGAGCAGCACCGCCGCGTGAGGGTCTCCCTCGCCGAACACCGCGCTCTCAAGAGCGGGAAACGGGACTCGAACCCGCGACCCTCAGCTTGGGAAGCTGATGCTCTACCAACTGAGCTATTCCCGCAGGTGCGCTACCAGTATAACGCTGACCCCTTCGCGAGTCCAGCGGCAAGCTCTCCTCACGCCAGGACCGCCGGACCACCCCGAAAAGGGGGATGTATGACGGTCTTTTCGGAGTTGAGCTTCGACGACGCGAGGCAGGTCTTCCACCTCTACTGCCGGAGCAAGGGGCTGGCAGAGAGAACGCTCCAGACGTACTTCTCTTCGCCTGACGTCCGGCTGGCAAACGAGGGCGACTTGGCCGCGATGACGGTCCTCTTGCCCTACATCGTCGGCAAGCCTCCCGAGATCGTCGGGGCCGTGGATCGGCCCGAGAACGGTCCTCTCGTCCTGGTTCTCGACAAGCAGGATGAGAATCTGTGACTCATCCCCGGCTTGCCTGTCTGCCCAGGCAGCCTCTAGTCGATCGAACTAGCGTTCGATGTGCTGTTCTACACTGACTTCCCAGCATCCTTCGCCCCGGATCCTCAAGAGGTAGGTGCCCCCAGGACATCGACCTCGTGCGACAGAGGCGCCTCAGTCTTCCGGAAGTAGTCCATGAGAACCATGTCGACTCCGCCGAAGTAGAAGGTCGCTCGCCCGGTCGCAAGTGAGAAGAGCGGAGAGTACTGAGATAGCTGACGCGCCAACTGTGTGGAGCCACATCCCGCATAGGTCTGAGGGGGAGCTGCTGCTTCCGTTGATGTGAAGACGGTGATTGCCCAGTCGCCAACCGCAACGATGTCCAGGAAGAAGGGTCCCTCATACCCACATTCACAGGACAAGTCCCTGCGGCCCTCGAAATCACCGTATTCGTCGGCCAGTTGGGCCACTCGCCGATGCAGAGCGTCGAGGAGAACGACAGAGAACTTGCGGCCGCCTCCAACTTCGCTTACCCCGACGTACTCCATGTAGAAAGTCTCCGCCCAAGGGAAGGATGGAGGAGCGTCTTGCGGCGAGTCGTGACCTACAAAGCGCAGCAAGCCTGACGGTGGCGGCGTCGGCGGGGGGAGATCCGGAGGCGGTACATAGGGCAGCAGGACAGTGATCGTCTGACTCGCAGTCGCGGTCTTTCCCTTGTCATCCGTCACCACGAGGGTGATGGTGAGCGTGCCGCTCGTGGTATACACATGGGAGGTCGAACGATCGGTGCCAGTTGCGCCATCACCGAAACTCCACTCGTACTTCGCGATGATTCCGTCCGGGTCGTGTGATGCCGAAGCATCAAGAGCCACCGTACAGGGACTGACACTCTGTGAGAGATGGAATGTGAAACTTGCGACAGGAGCGGAGTTGAGTAGAAGACATCCGACGACCAAGACGAGCGGCAGCGCAGTCAACAGGACGAGTCCGGCAATTAGGCACACCCGTCTGGCAATCACAGCGATTCTATTCTAGCTCTGCGATGGGCTTCGCGGCAACTGACCCGCTCACTGGCCCCGGTGCGCGACCCCTTTTCCCCGCCAGGCCTGGCGGAGGCGATCCTGGGTGGCCTACGTTCGATCGCCGCCCAGTCGAGCGCCGCAACCAGCGCAAGAGGAGGGGCTAGAGGAAGCTCTCAAATCCTTTCGGACTGTCCCAGTTGGCGGTAGGGATAATCGTGGCTTCTAGTTCCTGCGCTTCGCACACTTCTGGTCATGAGTTCGGCAAGCTGGGGAGACATTTGTCCGTGGCGGGACGCATTGAGAAGATGTACACTGAATGTCCAGGTTTGTAAGATCAGGTGGAGAAGATCGGGGATTGATCTCAAGGAGGAGGGAGAGCGTGACCATGATTGCCCCCGAGAAATACCCGCGCACCATCCAGCGATCTAGACTTGACTCAGTCATCGAGGAGGAGGCTGCGCGCCTGCCGGCAGGCACATACCCTGACCTTTCCATCGTGTATCAGGATACGGGGAAGCTCATCAGGGTGCTGGCTGTTGGGCCAACGAACCATTGCGCCCGAGAGATGACGCGCCTGCTGCGCGAGCATCCCGAGTACGCCAAGGGGCAGCTGAGAACGAGACGGCTAAGAACTCCGGCAACCTCCTCTTACTACTACTAACGCGGGATGTCTCTCGACATTGACATCGACCGCGAACTGAGCTACCCGATTCTTCGGTCTGGTCATGTACGTTTTCGCAACTCAGAGCCCCCCTTCCGGGAGATCGACGTAGACTGTTCGGACTACGGTCCCCTACGTGCATATGGTGCCAACTTTGTCGTCATGGACAGTGGGGCTGTGGGAACAGTAATCCCATATCCGCTGGCAATGGCAGTTGGCATCAAGGAACCGGCCCCTGATGAAGAGCGGTGGCAACTGATCAGTGGCGTCGGAGGCGTGAGCGTTGGCTATGAACCTAATACATGCGTAGTTCTGACGGTGGTTGGCCCTTCCGGGGAGACCAGGGATGCAAGCATCTACCCATTGGTGTACGTGTGCTGCGCTCCCTCCTTTTCGGCGACCAAAGACCACATAGCGGCATTCCGGGGTAGGGCCCTCTGGCCGAAGGCTATAACCGAGTCGGTCCAGGTGCCGTTCTCGCTACACCCTGACGGGTATACAGCGAACGTGTACTCCCCAAAGAGCTGCCCTATTATCAAGGGGCGCCCCACTCTTCAAGCCATGTCGGGAGGAGATGGGTTGGATGTGATCTTGATAGGCAGGGACTGGCAAAAGGAACACGAGCTGCTGTTCCAGCGCGACGTACTGCGGATAACCTAGGTGCGTTCGTCCGTCTCCCCTAAGTCGAGCGGAATCGTATCACCGTACTTTTGTGCGGCTCTATTCAGGCGGCGTTTGAAGTCGTCCCAGTCTGTACATGCCTTCATCAGGAAGATCACCCGCGCGAGGTGATCCCTTAGTTCTGGACTCCCGAACTCCCTTGTGAGGTGCTGATGGAAGGTGCGCCTCCTCCTTCCAGACGGAAGGCGAGGGTTCAATCGCTTCAGTTCCTTGAGAACGCCTGGCGCAAGTCGAGAGTAGACAATATCGTTGGTCCAGTGCCCGACGTAGCTCGGCCTCCAGTTCTTATGCTTCCCTGGAGGCGGGTACGGAATGTCCCTTAGCCGAAACATCTCAATGTAGAACTCGTCTGGGAATGTCTTAGTCCATTTCGCCCATTCATCCGTGAGGTACTTCTCAAGGATCGCCTGCAAGGCAAGACGGTCTCTTATCTCCTGGAAACCTGTTGCCTCATCGATCAGGGCGATGATGCCGACGTGGGCGAGGCCGCGCATCAGAATCTCGGCTTTCTTGGCCAGTTCTTCCTGCGTTGCATGGAGCGCTCCAGCATCCCGTGCCTTGAGCATTGCCTCGCAGATCTTCGGCAGAGCATCGGCTTGATACCCGACGGTTCTCCTGCTGGCGTCACCCTTTAGCGGCTTGAACTCGATGGGCTTCGTCGACTGCCTCAAGTCCTCATCTATAAAGGGTTGCAGGCTCTTTGTGGCCAGAAAAGGCGGTAGTTCGTCGACGGCCCTGCTTTCGCGCCCTTTGGGCCGCGGAGACCGCCCGAGAGCGGTCAGCATCTCACGCTGGGTCACAACCCTTGTGCCATCATCGAGAACCGCGCATGGGATCTTCGCGTCTCCTATCTCAAGGACCCCCTCATACAGGGCCTCGCGTCGTTTCTCGCTCATCTATGCCACCCCCAGTCCCCTTGCGATCGTCAACCCGAAGAGATCGGCATGGCGGCGATGGTTGTAACGGTAGCAGAACTCGTCAACGTACCTCGGCAGGTGTCGCAGACTGACCTTGTGGAACTGGCCGACGATCCCGCGCTTCAACAGAGACCAGAACGACTCGATGGTGTTCGTGTGAGCATCACCGGCCACGTACCAGACCTTGTGGTTCACCATCTTGTGAGGGAGCACATCCCGCATTAGGAGGTAGATGCTGTTCTCATCGGTGACTAGGACGGCCTCGCCCGTGTCAATCCGATCACGGACTAGCGCTCTCGTCTTCTTCGCGTTCAGGTCTTGCTTCTTGGCGACCTTGGCGTAGACCTGCCCGCCGTCTTCTCGCTCGACCATTCCGACTACCGGAGTCTTGCTCGTCCCGAGACCTCTAGGGTGTTTGTCGCCGGGGAACTCGTGCCGTGGCTTTCTCGCGCCGATCCACGTCTCATCCATCTCAACCATGCCGGTGAGGAGTTCCCGGTGTTCCTTCTGCCCCATGGCCTCGCGGACCTTCATGGAGATCCGCCACGCCGTGTTGCGGTGCACGTCTAGGTCGCGGGCGAGTTGTCGGGCAGCGATGCCCTTCTTGGCATTCAGGATCAGAGACACGGCCAGGAACCACTTCTGAAGGGGAAGGTGCGTTTGGTGGAAGATCGTCTTGACCGTGACCGAGTAGCTGGTGTTGCAGTTATTGCAGTGATGGCGTTGCTCGGCAGAGAGCGAGGTCGAGTTGTCCGAGTGGCAATATGGGCAACGTGGCGTGCCGCCCCAGCGTACCTGCTCAAGATAGGAAATGCAGTCTTCTTGCTTCGGGAACTTCTTGAAGACCTCCAGAATGTCCATCGAACCTCCCTACCGCTAGGTGTGAAACATCCTAGCACATCGGGAGGCCTTGTCAAGATGTCCACTACCGCCAACTAGGCCATTCCGAATCCTTTCGGCAGCCGCAAGAAGTCGCCTGAGAGCGTGTTACCGCGCTAGCTCTCGAAGAAGACCGCTCCCCGGAGGCGGGTCATCTGCCCCCACTGCGCTCGACCCTTTTCAGTCAGTGGTCATACCCCAAGAAGCCCGTGCACTAGGAGTGGTACAACCACGCCCAGTCCTATCAAGCTGGGAATGGTGACTCCCACAAGACGAAACCAGACTCTCCAACGCCCAATCCTGGCCGTCCCGAGTCCCAGCCCCAATTCGAGAGTCGGACAAAAGGGCAGCATTAGCGACGAAACCGCTAGCGCGCAACCAAGCGCCAGAGGAACTACCGGTAGCCTGCCTGAGGTGACGCGAGAGGAGTCGGGGACGTACTCGGATGCGAGCGCTAGATCAAACCAGATGGCCTGGCCTAGGTTCTCCGGACTGATCCCCGCCTCCAGTAATTCGCGAGCCTGGGCCTGCAGTTGCCGGCGGTAAGCCGTTGTGGCTGCGCCCTTCTGTTCGAAGGCCCCGAACAAGATCAGCGCAATAGCAGCCAAACTAATGACCATCAGCGGGAATCCCCACGACTTGATGGAGCGCCAAGCACGCTGCCAGTACGGAGATGATACCTCTTGGACCCAGTTTTCGAGAGCGAAGCGCAGTCTCTGGGTCCTCGGGCCCGACGGCTCAACAGTCACCTCAATCCCGGTCTTCCACGCGGGTCTCTGGCTCGAGATGCTTGCGGAGGTCCTTAGGGACGAGATCGACACATAGAACCCGATCGGCTGGTCCGTTGCCTGACTTAGCTCGGCCGCTATTTCGGAGAAGCTTGCCGCCTTGATCGTCTTCCTCTTCTTGAGCGTGACAGCCACCTCTCGACTCCTGGCCGTGCGTTGGCGGGAGCGGATTCGCTGCTCGATGACTCTCCTTCGCTCGTCGTCCAATTCTGCTCCGCTTCTCCGAACGGCGACTTCAATCTCCGGGGCGACCTCGCTTTCGCTTTCAGCGTCGAGTAAGGAGCATTGCTCGCTGATGATCGCGTCCAGTTTCTCCAGGTGCCTCCAGTCGATTAGGAAGGGACCTGGGAACTCCCTGCTTCTCGGGTACACAACCTCCGGCATGCCGACTCCCTCCTGTTAGCGCTCAGCGCTAACTCTAGTCTGTCACCCACAATCCGGTCAAGACAGGGGATCATAGAGCCTTGCGCCAGCAAAGGCGTCTCGGTGGGAATGGCGTTCAAGGCTGCGACTACGGACCTACGCGTCCTTCGCAGCAGAGGCCGCGAGGGTGTTAGTCTTCCTTCTCCGCGCGGTCGAGGTAGTAGAGAATCGCCTCCACGCCCAGGCAGTTGATGGAGCGGTCCTCCTTCTTCCCAAGCTGGATAAGCCGCTCGACGGGTTTCTGAGCCATCTTCGACTGCGGGATGTAGATCGAGAGCTTGTCCGCGATCTGCTTCTGTGCCATCCCCTTCACCTCCGGTGACCGTCCCAGTATAGTAGAGGAAAGGCGAGATGTGAGGATGCAGAAGGCTGGCCTTCCGACCCCTTCGCAGGAATGCAGCAGCAGGGGCAGGGCAGAGGGGTGAACATACTATGAGCATGAGGTTTCGCAAGTCAGTCAAGCTGGCACCCGGACTGCGACTGAACATGAGCAAGAGCGGGATGAGTCTTACTGCCGGTCCGCGCGGGGCGTCGGTGACTTTCGGGAAACAGGGCGCCTACGCAAACGTGGGCGTCCCAGGCACGGGGATTTCCGTCAGACAGAGGCTGGGAGCATCCTCGACGGCCCGTCAGGGGTCTCCGTCATCCCCGGCGACGAAGCAGATCCAGATCGGCCTGAGAGATGACGGCAAGGTGACTCTTCGGGACGTGGATGGGAACCCACTGTCCTCCAGCGAGGAGGAGAAGGTCAGGCGGCAGCAGGGCGATCGGATTCGTGCCTGGCTTGAGGAGCGCTGCGAGTACTGGAACCAGGGGATCGATGAGGTTCTCCAGCTCCACCTGAAGACGCCTAGCCCTGATACCAAGCTCGGCTTCAAGGAAAGACCATTTGCGGAGGCGAAGCCTTCCGAGCCTGACGAGCGCAAACTGGGGTTTCTCGACAAGTTCTCGGGCAAGCGCCGCAGCAGGGTTGAAGCTCAGAATGCAGAAACAGCCAGGGCGTACGAAGAGGAGCTTACCCGATGGAATGCGAGACGAGCCGCGCACGAAGAACAGGAAGCCAATCGGCGGCGCAAGTTTGACGAAGCGAAGCAAGGGAATGTCGCAGTCATGGAGAGCTTCCTTGGGGAGCACCTTGCTGGCGTCGAATGGCCACGAGAAACCCTTGTGTCATACTCCGTCGAGGACAGCGGGGCATGCGTTGTCCTGGACGTCGATTTGCCCGAGATCGAGGATATGCCCCGTCAGCAAGCGCGGGTCGCATCCAGAGGTTTCGGAGTGCTAGTCAAGGAGAAGAGCGATGCTCAAGTACGCAAGGAGTACATGACTCACATTCACGCGGTAGCATTCCGCCTTGTCGGCGAGACTTTCGCTGCATTGCCAACCGTGCGGGCCGTAGTGTGTTCTGGATACTCGCAGCGTCCCGATCCAGCATCTGGAAAAGTCCGAGACGAGTACCTGTACAGCGTCAGAGTCGCCAGAGAAGCGTGGTCAAGCATTTCGTTTGACAACCTCAAGGCGATAGACCCTGTCGTATGCCTCGAGCAGCTCGGAATCCGCCGCAAGATGTCAAAGACGGGGATACTCGAGGCGATTGAGCCACTCCAAGGTTGCTGACTCGCTGCCGCTGACCGACCTACCACCGAAAACCGGCCCAAGGTGAATGCTGAGATCGGTACGCCTGGTCGGGTCTTGAATCGATTGACAGGAGACGTGTACGGTGGGGTAACTCAAACAGGGCAGTTCGATAGTCTTTGAGAGAGAGGAAACGCCGCAACATGCGTTGCGAAGCGGGAAACGGGACTCGAACCCGCGACCCTCAGCTTGGGAAGCTGATGCTCTACCAACTGAGCTATTCCCGCAGGTCGAGGAGCAGTATAACGCTCTACCCTTGGAACGTCCACAGCCAAGGCCTCTTCTCGCTTGGTGGGCCAGGCGCGCTTCCGGAAAGGCGCGGGAGCTACGGCCTCATGGCGACGCGGTGCACGGCTGCTCCGTCACCGGAGTGCGGCTCGAGAAGAGCCCGGTCCGTCTCGCCGGACGAAGGCGTCGCGGAAGGCTAGCCCTTCTTCTCCTCGCGCTTCAGGTACTCGAGAATTGCCTCGACGACGAGGTGGTTCGGCGAACGGTCTCTTTTCTTGGCGACCTTGAGCAGTCGCTCCACCAGTTTCTCCGCCAGCTTCGACTGGGGGATCGAGATTGAGATCCTGTTTAGGACTCTCTTCTTGACCATGCGTCTCCTTCCCTTCGCTGTGGTCTTTGACGACACTCTACTCCACGCGAAGCGAACACACAAGGCATGGACTGTCGAGGGAGACCCTCGCCGAGCCCGAAACCGGCCGGTCGGCGAGGGCTCGAGGCCTGCTCCGCGACGGCGGCGGCTTTCCCGCCTGCCCAGAGGAGGAAAAGCCCTGCAGGCTCTCGCGGTGCAAGACCATTCCTCCTTTCGCTCGGCGCATTCCCGCAAGGAGGCACGCTCCCAGACCCGACTTTGACAGTTTTTGGTCTTCTTCCGGAGGTCATTTCTCTTCCCCAGGCACTTTCCGGCCTGTTGTGAGCGGTTTCCTGGGCGATGTGTGGTGCCACGCTGAGGGGAGAGGTGCTTGACAGGATTAGTGTCTTGTGCTAGTGTCTTGGTGTCATGTTCATCCGCGAGAAGCACAGAAAGAACAAGGACGGCAGCGTCACCACCTACCTCCAACTGGTGGAGAGCCGACGCGTGGACGGCCGCTCCCGCCAGAAGGTCCTCTCCACCCTC
>JAPLGE010000074.1 GCA_026390315.1 Candidatus Bipolaricaulota bacterium | reverse complement strand
CTTCATCGGGCCGTCGGCGCGAGCGACCGTGAACCCGGCTGGCCCGAGGATCTCGCGGACGAAGCCCAGGAGTCTCTTCCGAGGCCGGCGTAGGTACCCCGGTGAGGCGAGTGCCGCGAAGGGCACTCCATCGAGCGTGAGGTGGATCCGCACCGGCCGATCCGGCACCGCGACGAGAATGAGCGAGCGAGGGTCTGGAATCTCCAACGGGGGCTCCGCCACGAGCGGCGCCAGGTATTCCTGGTAGAACGCCTCGTCGAGCTCGCCCCGCTCGTGACGGGCCACGACTTCCCGAATGGTTTCGACGCGGCGGGCGTAAGGCACGGCGACCGCGCGCCATCCGATCGATTCGAGCCTCTGCACCAACGTCTTGATCACGGCATCTCTCCGCGTGAGCGGCCCAGCGGGGACCGCGTTAGATGGCCTCGTGAGCCGGTCCCGCGCTCAAGCGCCTCGGGATGCTTCCGCAGCAAAGCGGCTTCGGATCGCGCCCTCGACGCGCTCGACTCTTCCCAAGGCCCAGTCAAGGAGAGGACTGACCACGACGGCGTAGAGGGAGACGCTCACGAGGTGCTTGATCGTAAAGGGGACCTGGCCGACGAAGGCCTGGGCGAAGGACATCTGGAAGAGGGCGCTCGACATCACCGGGCCGGTGATGAAGTCGAAGACGAGGACGCCGGCGATTCCGGAAAGGAAGAAGGTCCCGCGGCCCACCACCCGCCCGTGCGCGGCACGCTTCGAGTACAGGGAGGAGAAGCCAAGGCCGATGAGGCCATAGGTCCCCGCCGTGACGAGGGTCCAGATCCCGACCCTGCGCGAGAGAAGGTCGAAGAGGACCATGGCGAGGGCCGGGAAGGCAGCCGCTGTCACGCGCCCTCTCTTGGCGTAGGGAAGGGTCACCGCCATGATGGGGTCGTTGTTTGGGAAGAACCGCGCCCAGCGAAGCGCCGTGGAGATCCCAAGACCTAGGCCGAAAACGGCGAGCCTCGCTATCGAGGCGATACCAAGTTGAGCTCCTCTTCTGTTCACTTCCTTCCCTCCCTCTTCTTGTGAGCGTTCTTCGCCCTGACGCTCGTCGCTTTCGTGACGAGGGCCCCGAGGTTCCGCGGCAGGACGTCCAGAAAGTCGACGAGGTCCCAGTCCTCGAGCGTCTGTTGTACCTCGACGGGAAGGTCCTTCTTCGCCACGCCGGCGAGGAAGGCCCGCGTTGCTTCTTCGTCGAACGAGGGCCCCTCCACGATGGATTCGATGAACGGCCGGTTCTCTGGACAGACCTCCTGGCAGAGAAGACACCCGACCAGCGCGTTGTGCCACTCGGGCCGGACCCAGGCTGGGAACGGGACGTCAGGCGGTTTCTCGTTCCAGAAGGTCAGGCACCGCTCAGCGTGGAGGAGGAAGCGGTCCTCCCCGATCGCCTGGGTCGGACAAGCCGCAAGGCACGCCTTGCACGTGCTGCAGCGGAGAAGCGCCTTCGGCTCGCGCCGCGGAGCCTCCTCGCAAGGGAGGTCCGAGACGAGGACCACGGGGCGGTGGTAGCTCCCGAGGTCCGCGACGTAGGCGAGGTTGTTCCGGCCGTATTGAGCGAGCTCGCTCAGGGTTGCCATCGCCTTCGTCGGGCCTCGCGCCCGGGCGACGGCGAACCCGGCTGGCGCGAGAACCTTTCGGATGCGTTCTTCCACTGCGCGATCGCTTCGCTCCCCGTGGAGGTAGGTTGGGGGAACGATCGTCGCAAGCGTCGTCTCCTGGAGCTTGAACCGGACCCGTATCGGCCGGTCGGGGACCGCGACGGCGAAGAGGGAGCGTGGATTCGGAATCTCCAGGTCGGACTCTCCGGCCCAGCGCGCTATGCGCTCCTCGTAGAACCCCTTGTCGAACTCGCCGCGCGCATGCCGGTCTTCGATTCCCCGCCTCGCCGCGGCGCGAGAGGAGAACGGCATGATCGCCGCCTGCCACCCGGCTACCTCCACCTCTCTCAAGACTCTCTGAATCACGCGCGTTCGACCTCCCCTGGCGGCTGCGCCCGCGAAGCCTTCCCGAAAGAGCCCTCGAATGGCCTCTAACCATCCATTCGCCTGTTAGAAGGTTAAGACTACCGTGCGCGGCCTTCTCTGTCAAGCGAAGGGCGCGCGGCCGAGCCCTCTTCACACGGCCGCCACAGGTTTGCCCTCGTCTCATCACACCGCCGGGCGAGACTCCTCGCATCGAATCGCTCACGAGGTGACGGGGAATGATCGATCGACGAACAGGGATCGCGGCGCTCGCCGCGGTCGCTTGGGTCTTGTTGGCGGCAGGCGCGGCGTTGGCTCAGCAGAGCCAGCGCCAACCGCAGGAGGAGTACCCGGGCGGGTACCTCAAGTACACCTACCGGATGCAGGCCGGGGCCGCGAACCTCGCGGAGACGACGACCACGGAGATCACGCCCACGGCGAACGGTCAGTACCAGGTCGTCACGACGACGCAGGAGACGGCGAGTGCTGAGCAGATCCGGCTTGGTTTCTTTGGATTCTCGCTTCGCTGGCTCGGTCTCTACGTGCGCGAGGACACGAGCGGCCGGATCGACCTCTCCCCACTGGATGCCCTGGCCGATCAGGGTCTCGAGCCGCAGAAGAGGTACCTGTTGCCGGACGGGGGGCTGCTTCAGACCGCAGACCGGGTGACGATCGCCGGCCTCTCTGGTGTCGAGGGGACCTACCTGCAGGCGGACGTGCCGAACGTGAAGATCACCCTGGTGCTCGCAGACGACCTTGAGGTGCGCAGACTCCTTCCCTTCCCGCTCCGCGTGAAGCTCGAATACACCCAGCCGGCCGGCACGACGTCGGTAGACGGAACTCCGGCCCCGGGGACGCGCTTCTCGGGCATGATCGAGCTCGTGGAGTACAAGCGGATAGAGTGAAGGAGGAGACGCGTCATGATTTCGCTCAGGAACGTGCACAAGACCTACCACCCGGGGCCGAACGAGGTGCGGGCCGTTCGGGGCGTTGACCTCGACGTTCCCCCGGGCGTTCTCGCCGTGATCATGGGACCGTCGGGGTCAGGCAAGTCGACCCTGCTTCACTTGATCGGGTGCCTGGACACGCCGACGGCCGGGGAGATCGAACTAGACGGCACGAACCTCTCCCAACTCTCCTCGGACACCCGCGCGGAGCTGCGAGCGCGCCGGATCGGGTTCGTGTTCCAGAAGTTCAACCTGATTCCGAACCTCTCGGCTGTGGAGAACGCCGAACTCCCCATGCTCTTGGCGGGCGTCTCTCGCCACGAGGCACGCACGAGGGCGCGAGCCGCGCTCGAACGGGTCGCCCTGAAGGAGCGCGCGGATCATCGGCCGGCCGAGCTCTCTGGGGGGGAGCAGCAGCGGGTGGCGATCGCGCGGGCGCTGGTGAACAGCCCGGACGTGATCCTCGCCGACGAGCCGACGGGGAACCTGGACACCGAGACGGGGGAGCGGGTGCTTCTCCTTCTCAAGGAACTGAAAGGTCAAGGGAAGACGGCGATCGTGGTGACGCATAACCCGGAGGTCGCGAGCCTCGCCGACTTCCTCGTTTACATGAGGGACGGAAAGCGCGTCGACTCGCTGGAGCGCACGCGGCAGGAGGTGAGGCGATGAGGTTCAACCTGCCCCGACTCGCGTGGAGGAACATCCGGAGCCGCCGGGCGCGGTCCTGGCTGACGATCCTGGGCGTCCTGATAGGGGTCACGGCGGTCGTCGCCCTCATCTCCATCGGGACGGGGGTAGAGAATGCCGTGTTGAAGCAATTTGCCGACATTGGGTACGACGTCGTTCTCTTGGTGCCGCGAGGCGACTCCGGTGCGGGGGGAATGCCTCTTGCCCAGTTGGGCGTCGCCCAAGGAGCGGTCGCCCCATCCACCTCGAGTAGAACCCTCGATCCGGACCTCCTTCGCCAAGACGTGCCCGCGATCAGTGACGTCGGACTGATCGGGACGCGTGTCCTTCCTGTCTCCGCGGGGGACCTGAGCGGGTTCGTGCGCGTCTCGGCCCCGTCGCGTGACCTGATCGATCGGTTCTCGACGCTCGTGGGCGGGTTTAAGGTTGCGGAGGGCCGCCTCTTTGCGACAGGGAGCTCTGGCGACGTGGTTCTGGGAGCGCGGAGCGCGGAGACCCTGGGCGTGAGCGTCGGCCAGTCGGTCACGCTGGGGGACCAGGCGTTCACCGTGGTTGGGATTCTCGCGCCCTCGACGGGAAGCCGAGGCGTTCCGGGACTCACCGCCGGCGGTCAGGCACAGACCGTCCGGACGGCCGGGCGCCTGGGGGCCGGGGCGGGCGCGGGGACGTTCCGGGCGTTCTCGAACACCGACGACGCCGTGTTCGTCTCCTACGAACAGGCCCAGACGCTGTGGAAGGACCAGCCGATGACGTCTCTCGTCGTCGTTCGCATCAAAGCGGGAGTCTCGGTCAGCGACACGATCCCTCGCATCAGCGCCGCCTTGACCCGGCAGGGGGTCGCCATGACCCCGATCTCCACGCAGGAGATCGCGGACAGCATCCAGAAGACTCTCGGAATGCTGAAGACGGTCCTCGCGAGCATCGCGGCGATCGCTCTCATCGTTGGGGCGGTTGGCATGATGAACACGATGTACACGGCAGTCCTCGAGCGAACTCGCGAGATCGGAATCCTGAAGTCGATCGGCGCCAAGGATCGCCAGGTCCTCGGCCTCTTCCTGATCGACTCCGGCCTGATGGGCCTGAT